>CAKMOY010000130.1 GCA_927911235.1 uncultured Moraxella sp. | reverse complement strand
TTAGTGGCAAGTTTTTCCTGTTCTATTAAACTTGCTTTTAATTTTAAATCATTTCTAACTGATTTTGGTAAAAACGTACGATAAAATGCCTTAAATGGTTTTTGTTCCATTTTATCAATGATTGCTTTATTATTTGATTTTTCATCAATATCAGCAATAATTTGTTGCAGTGATTTATCCATTGTTACCAACCAAATGTATCTTTTATTCTTTCAATGATAGAAATTTTTGCAGTTTCATCGTATTTTTTAAATAATGAAAACCATTGGTTTTTACCCAAATAGTTAATTTGAAATAACTCTGGATTTTTATATAAACACATCATATACAGACCTTGGTCATCATCAATGATATTTTTAGCTATTAATGATTTTTGATTGTGATATAAAAGTGTTAAAAACTCAAGCCATTTTTCTTTAGTTGCAACGATTGCACCACCAATAATAAACACTTGATTATTAAAAATAAACGTTAATACTTCTTCAAAATTTTCTGGTAGCTTTTGCTTTTTAGTAATACTAAATAAATGCACTTTTTGAGAATCAAAATCATAACGCCATTCTTTAACATTATTTAAGGTTTCATTATCTCGTATATAGCCAAAATCTACCCATGCAACCTGTTGATTTAAAATAAGATTTTTATCAATGGCTTGATTAACAAAAAATGCTTTCATATTATTAACCATGACATAATCCGCAGACCAATATTCTATATTTTTGAGTTGCTCTGAATTAACTTTTTGTTGAAATTCTGGGCTTTTTTGAATTTTACTAATTAATTTTCTGTGATAATTAAATTTATGATGAAAATCAAAAATAATTACTTTTGTTGGTTTTCCATTTCTAATCTGCAAGATTTTCTGCTCAAATTCCTTTTGAGTAAAAATAATCATTTCATTGTCCAATTTTGCTAGATTGGAAAAATAGTCAAAATAAGTCTCTGTCGTGCGTTTTAGATAGCTTGGATAAGCTTCAGTAGAAATATCACCACGACCAATGTCAAAAAATGCCGTTACAATTGTGATTTTGCTCATTATCTAAACTCAATTAATTCTCTACTCAAATTCCCAAATGTTTTGCGATAAGCATTTGATAACTCGCCTTTTAGCTTTTGGCTTAAAGTGCGTTTTGGCTTTACTCGTTGTTCACGAGCATTTTTTATATCACTTGGCATTGCATTTTGTGACGGATAAATTATAAACTCTTGAGCAACAATCGCAGGAAATAATTGATAAATTGGTAAACTATCTTTAATTTGCATATATCTATCAAACATAAGTTGGTCAATCGCAAAATATTCATTCGCTAAATCAAGTGTTTTAATAAAATTTAACAAAGACAAAGCTGTTTTTTGACTAATAATATAACCTGCTGTACCAAGATGATATTCTTTTAATGGTTTAGCACTTCTAATTATCTACTAAAAGAATGCTTTCAGAGCCTAATTTGCGTTTTTGTAAAAAAGTTTCAGTTTTGATAAAATCAATTTGATTGTTTTTTAACCAGTTTTTTATCATTAAAAAATAACTGTGCATTTTCACCCAAATAAATATCATCTTCAAAAATGGCAATATAATCCAAATTTTCATTAAGCATTTTTTGCCACAATATCACATGACTTAAAAAACAGCCTTTTTCCCCACCTGATAAGCATTGATTATTGATTAAATCAATGTTTAATCGCTCGCACGCTTGCACCATTGTGTCTGGGGTAATGGCATCAAAAAATTCAAAAGGGATATTTTGCTTGCTAAATTCTTGCGTGATATGTTCACGACGTTGCGTGGCGGTGGTAAGACTGATGACGAAATTTTTCATGATTATTTTTCCTGCTGTGAATGATGAAGCCACCACAAAATAATATATTTATCCAACGTATAACCCATCGATGCCACTGCCAAAATATAGCCATACACCCCTGTCAGCATATCGCCACGTATCACATATTCACGGATAAAGGAAAACCACGCACGAAACATCAAACCGATAAACCCAACTTTTTTGCCACGTTTGTACTTATCATTTGCCCAATCGTTGCTATAACGCACATTTTTTTAACAAAAAATGATACAAATTATCGTTAGTAATGTGCGGTAAATAGCCCTTTAATACCACGCTTGGCACGCCTTTTTGGTCTAAAGATTCATGCACTTCAAGGTTGGAATATTTAAACTGAGAATTGGCGTACAACCGAGCCAATTTATCGGTATACCAAAAGCGTTTTTGCACTTCCACACCGCAAAACGTATTCACACGAGCAAGACTGTACACTTTATCGGTCTGCACAGGCTCACAAAGCACATCGGCAATGGCTTGGCGTAAGGTTTGGTCAAGGCGTTCATCGGCATCTAGCACCAACACATAATCGCCTGTAGCATAACTTTGGGCGAGTTGGCGTTGCTTGCCAAAGCCTTGCCAATCGGTATTCACAAACCATTTTGCCCCATAACTTTTGGCAATTTGTTCGGTATTATCGCTACTTCCACTGTCTAAAATGACTATCTCATCAACCAAATCTTTAACCGTTTCCAAACAAGCGGATAAATGTTTGCTTTCGTTTTTTAAAATCATCACCAGCGAAAGTGTGGATTTTTTATTTGATAAATCAATCGGTTGTAAATTTTTTGCCATTTTCACCGATTGTAAAAAAGCCGCTTCAGCTTGATTGTGCGTTAAATCGTACAAAATCGCATATTTATTAAATGTATATTGCGTAAAAAATAGCGAATAAATCAGCCCATATTTGCCTTGCAAAAACCGCCCATCAATGATGTATTGTTTAATAAACGCCCAAAGTGGGTTTAAAATTACTTTAGAAAACTTGCCTTTTTGCCCTGTGCGTGTCTGTCGTCCGCCCATGCTTTGGCATAAAACAGGCGTTTTTCTAACCAAAAAAGTGGCGTTGGTGCGGTATGATGATGTAAAAATCCGTCTAATTTTGCGGTCGTTGCCCCATTTAACACCACAGATTCATGCACTAAGTTATTGTCATAACTAAACTTTTTGGGATACAATCGCCAATGGGCTTTTACACTCCACAAGGCATTGTCAATTTGATGACCAAAAACAAAATCAAGGCGTTTAATGCCATAGACGGTATCTTGCGGTTCGCTGTTAATAACGTTTAAAATGCTTTGTTTTAGGCGTGGCGTAACTTCTTCATCAGCGTCCAATGCCAAAATCCAATCCCCTGTGGCATAACTTTGGGCAAGTTGTCGCTGTTTGCCAAAGCCTTGCCAATCGGTATTCACAAACCATTTTGCCCCATATTGCTCGGCAATTTGTTGGCTGTTATCTGTACTGCCACTGTCCAAAATGATGATTTCATCGGCAAAATCCACCACCGCAGGTAGGGATATTTTTAGGTTTTCGGCTTCGTTTTTGACTATCATCACCACGGATAATTTAGAATCACTCATTTCCAATAATCCTTAATCCACTCCGTTGGCAATACCTTACGATACCATTTACCACTTTTACCAATAATCGCATCAGGTGGATTGACTTCGCCATGAAAAATCACCATTTTGGCATCTTTTGGCAAGATTGGTGCTTTAAAAAAACTCATTGGGAATGGCTGTACGCATTGATATTTAAAACTTACGCACCACGAACTGTCCCAATATTCTAGGTGATGATGTTCTCGCAAATAGTTGGATAAAAACGCCTGTTCGTGACGCACTTCACCACGGATTTTTTCAAAATTTTGCTCAAAATAGCTTAATAAATTGGGGTAGGTATTTTGCCCAACTTTAAAACGATAAACCGATGAATT
>CAKMOY010000129.1 GCA_927911235.1 uncultured Moraxella sp. | reverse complement strand
ATTTTACATTGATATTGTAAGCAATTTTTTTGTACCAAGGTAGTTGGTTATAAAGTGCTTGTCTGGCTTTACGTTCGGCTTCGGCTTTGCGTTTTTCACGGATAAGATGATTGCTTGCCAACATATAAAAACTTTGGTTTTGGTGGCGATAATATCGCCTTTGCCGTTTTGGATTTCTACGGTAAGTTGGTATTGATTGGGTTCGTAATTTTCAGAGTTGATAGTGTATTGTGTGTTCTGCGTGGTGGCAATGTGCTTACCGTTGATACGATATACCAAGCGGTCGCCTGCTTGTAGGTTTGGCTTGACATCTACCACAATGTCAATGTTTTGTGGACGGCGATAAATGGTGGTCGCATCGGGCTTGGTGATGGTGAGTTGATATGAACCTTGTTGCGAAAAATTTGGTGTGTTGGTGTTGCTGTTTTGAGATTGGTTGATGATAGAGCTTGTTGGTTGATAGCTTGTGTTTGTTGAGACGTTATTTTGTGGTGTCGCTTTTTGTGAAATTAGATTGTCCAAAATTTTAATTTGGTTACTATCATTGCTGTTTTGGTAGGCGGTGTTGGCGTTATCTGTGTAGACCACTCGCCCATCGGCAGTAACAGTTTTATAAATTTCGGCAAAACTGTGGGTGCTGGTCAAAAATAAAAGTGCTGATAATGTAAGTAGAATGGGCTGTTTCATCGTCTATTCCTACGATTGATTTAAGATTTCTTTGACCGTAAAGTTTAGCATAAATTCATATTTTTTATCAAAGACTATTTTGTGAATACTTTTCATAAACGAATTGAACAACATAAAAAAACCGCATTATTATCAATGCGGTTTTTATTTTTTCTAAAATATTTTATCAATAATTATTCATAATTATCAATACTTGGGCAAGAACACACCAAGTTTTTATCGCCATATACGTCATCAATACGGCTTACCGATGGCCAGAATTTATTCTCACGAATATAAGCAAGCGGATAAGTGGCTTCTTCACGGCTATAGCCACGATTCCATTCGCCAAGCACGACTTGAGCGGTATGTGGTGCGTTTACCAACGGATTGTCATCAGCTGTCCATTCACCGTTTTTCACTTTCATGGCTTCTGCTTTGATTTGTTTGAGTGCCGAAATAAAGCGGTCAAGTTCTTCTTTGCTTTCAGATTCAGTCGGCTCAATCATCAGCGTTCCTGCGACAGGGAATGACATGGTCGGAGCGTGGAAACCATAATCCATCAAGCGTTTGGCAATGTCCACTTCGGTAATGCCTGTTTCTTCTTTTAGCGGACGAATGTCAATGATACATTCATGAGCGACACGCCCATTTTGCCACTATATAGCACAGGATAATCGTCTTTTAGCTGACTTGCCATATAGTTGGCGTTTAACAATGCTACTTCGGTCGCTTGTTGTAAGCCGTCTTTACCCATCATGGTGATGTACATCCACGAAATTGGCAAAATGCTTGCCGAACCAAACGGAGCTGCCGACACCGCACTCATACCGTCTTGAGCGTTTGGCACAGGAGCGACAACGTGATTAGCGATAAACGGTGCAAGGTGCGACTTCATGCCGATTGGCCCCATACCAGGCCCACCACCACCATGTGGGATACAGAAAGTTTTGTGTAAATTCATGTGTAGCACGTCCGCACCCACCTCCGCAGGTTGCATCATAGCGACTTGGGCGTTCATGTTCGCACCGTCCATATACACCTGTCCGCCATTTTTGTGAATCAAATCGCAAATATCACGAATGCCTTCTTCAAACACGCCATGCGTTGAAGGATAAGTAATCATCAACGCCCCTAAGTTGTCGCTGTGCTGTTCGGCTTTGGCGGTCAAATCAGCAATATCCACATTACCAAATTCATCAGTCGCCACAACGACCACTTGCATTCCCATCATTTGAGCGGTGGCAGGGTTTTGTGCCGTGTGCCGAACGTGGAATTAAACAAATGTTGCGATTGTTTTGCCCTAAACTTTCATGATAACGGCGGATTGCCAAAAGCCCTGCATACTCGCCAGACGCACCCGAGTTTGGTTGCATAGAAATCGCATCAAAGCCTGTAATCGCTTTTAATTGCTCTTGCAAACCGTCAATCATTTCCAAATAACCGCCAACTTGCTCTCGTGGGGCGAATGGGTGAACATTGGCAAATTCATTCCAAGTAATCGGCAACATTTCACTCGTTGCGTTTAATTTCATGGTACAAGAACCCAATGAAATCATGCTATGATTCATCGCCAAATCTTTATTTTCAAGTTTTTTCAAATAACGCAACATTTCATGTTCGGTATGATGACTGTTAAAAACAGGGTGGCTTAAAATCGCATCGTTACGCAATAAATTGTCATTGAGTGAAATTTTTAATTCGCCCAATTGCACAGATGAACTTGTAAAAATTTCGGTTAAAATGGCAAAATCTTTTTCATCGCTCACTTCGCTAAAGGCAACCGCAAGATGATTTTCATCAACTTTACGCAAGTTAAAACCTTTATCCAAAGCTGATTGATAAATAGTGTTCGCTTTATCTGTTTTTACCAATACCGTATCAAAAAATTGCTCATGAACGACCGTTAAACCCGCATTTTTTACCGCATCGGCAAACGCAGTCGCCAACGCATGAATACGAGTGGCAATCCGTTTCACGCCGTCCGCACCATGATAAACCGCATACATTCCTGCCATATTTGCCAAAAGAACTTGCGAAGTACAAATGTTTGAATTGGCTTTTTCACGGCGAATATGCTGTTCACGAGTTTGCAACGCCATACGCAAGGCTGGCTTGCCCTGTGCATCCACTGATACACCAATGATACGACCGGGGGCAGAGCGTTTTGCACTGTCTTTAAACGCAAAATATGCAGCGTGCGGGCCACCAAAACCCATCGGTACGCCAAAACGTTGCGTATTACCCAACGCCACGTCCGCACCCATGTCCGCAGGTGATTTTAATAAAACCAAACTCATCACATCGGCAACGACAATCGCTTGCGTGCCTTTGGCTTTTACCGCACTGATAACGTCTGTTAAATCAACAACATCGCCATCTTTACCAACGTATTGGAAAATTGCCCCAAAGAAATCGCCATTTTTTGCGGTTTCAAAATCGCCAACAACGACTTCAAAATCAAAATATTTAGCACGAGTTTTAATCACGTCTAAGGTCTGTGGGAAAATTCGGCTATCCACAAAAAATTGATTGGATTTATTTTTGCCAACACGTTTTGCCATTGTCATAGATTCGGCGGCGGCAGTCGCTTCATCAAGCAAACTTGCCCCTGCCATTTCAAGACCTGACAAATCAATACACACTTGTTGGAAATTTAACAAGGCTTCAAGGCGACCTTGTGAAATTTCGGCTTGATATGGCGTATAAGCTGTGTACCAGCTCGGATTTTCTAGCACGTTACGCTGAATTACTGCAGGCACACGAGTTGGGTAGTAGCCCATGCCGATGTAGCTTTTATTCACGGTAATTTTGTCCGCCAAGCCACGCAATTTTGCCAACGCTTCATACTCTGGCATACTGTTTGGCAAGTCCAAATCTTTATTCAAACGCACCGATGCAGGGACGGTTTGGTTGATAAAATCCGTCATATCTTTTGCCCCAACGGCTTGGAGCATGGCGGTTTTTTCGTCTTGGCTAATGCCAACATGACGGCTAATAAATTCTGAATGATTAAACACATCAGAAAATGAGTTAAAGGTGGTTTGGCTCATAAAATTTCCTTTTATAGATGGTTTTAAGGGGTTGTTTTTTGGTTTGGTTGATTAAAAAATTGTAAAAATTTAAGTGTGGTTTTACAGGTTTTTGCTATCTTTATAGTCTTTAATATTGCGAGTAACAATTATATCAATATCAAATTGTTCAGCCGTTTTAATCTGTAGAATATCTTCAAAATCTTTTAAATTGCTTTGTAAGGCTAAATCTACAATTTTTTCATTAATTGGCATGATGTCAATCAGTTGTCTTAATTGAATTAATTTTTGACGGCTACCTGTATTGCCAAACTGTTTTCTTAAATTTAAATTGGCAAATACAATCGGTGTTGTAAAGGTTTTTAATTCAGCATCTTGAGTATGTGCTAATAAATTAAACAAATGAACACTATGAACGGCAAATGGCTCTCTTTGTAATAACAAGTCTAAAATTACATCAGAATCAATAAAGATTTTCATTGAGTTTTAACCAATTAATCCAGAGCTAAATATTTTTGATAGACTTCTTCGTAGCGAGCTTTTTTAAAATCAATCTCTTGAATATTCACAGAATTATCAATACAGCCCAATAAAATAGTCGTTTAAATTAGAAATCATACTGTTTTATTCTTGGGCGTATGCAATACGCCCTTACAAATTTGTCCGATTTTTGATTTAATTTACTATAAATCATCAAACTCTAACAAAATCTGCATAAAATCCCCTTTTAATTTAAAAAAACTAAAAAATTAATTAAACTTTAAAAACAAACCGTTTTTTATCAAAACGATATTGCTCGGCATAAATCCCTTTTTCGGCACGTTCACCAACGGCTATTACCATGCCAATATGCTGATGAGCGTGCAAACCTAACAATTGTTTCATTTTTGGCTCGTCAAAACCGCCCATCGGACAACTATCAAAACCGAACGCACGCACCGCCAACATAAAGTTTTGACACGCCAAATACAGGTTTGCCAACGCCCATGTTTTAATATCCGTTTCGCTATACATCGGCTCAACCATCGCCCCTTTGACCTGGCGTAACGCATTAATCGCCACCCATTTTGCAGGGGAAAGCACATTCATCGCCCCACGCCCCATCGCAATCGGAATCAATTTGCCATAATAATCCTTGACCGCTTTTGGCACAGGTTGCACAGGGTAAAATTTGATATTATCTTGAGCGTTTTGTCGCCAAGTATCGCTACGAGCTACGCATACAATCAGTTTATTGGCGGTTTTTGCCGCATTTTGGCTCATGCAGTATTCAATGGCTTTTTTATGAATTTCTGGATTTTCAATCACATAAAATTCCCAAGGCTGTAAATTGCTAGAATTTGGAGCAAGCAATGCCATATCCAAACATTTGTCAATCACTTCATCAGGCACTTGCGTATCGGTAAACAAACGTACAGAACGGCGAGAAGTGATAACATCGTGAAAATTTACATTTTTGGGTCTGTTTTCATGGGGTTTTTATATTAAATTATATTGGTTTAAAAAATTAAAAAAGTTTTAAAGTAGAGGGGTTAGCGATAGCGTAACCCACCAAACACCTGTTAAAATCAGTATGGTGGGTTACGCCCTAAAGGGTCAACCCACCATATAAGGATAAGATTAATTAAATTGAATCTTGATATTCGTCAGCGTCCATCAAGCCTTCATAATCGCTTGGGTTTGCAGGTTTGATTTTAAAGAACCAGCCTTCGCCATATGGGTCAGCGTTTACCGTTTCTGGTGCATCAACCAACGCTTCATTGATTTCAATAATTTCACCTGCAATCGGTGCGTACACGTCTGATGCGGCTTTTACCGATTCTACAACGGCAATTTCATCATCAGCTTCAACGTTGCTACCGACTTCTGGCAATTCAACATAAACCACATCGCCCAACAAATCTTGGGCATGGTGCGTGATACCAACGGTAATTGTGCCGTCTGCTTCTTGGCGTAACCATTCGTGGCTTGCGACATATTTTAAATCGGCTGGGGTGTTACTCATGAGTTTCTCCTAGTGAGTTTGGGTTGTTTTTATTTAGCAAAAAAGAAAATATTAATCCGATTAAAAAATAACAAACAAATATTGTCAAACCTTCGCTAAACCATTCTAAATTAAAGGCTTTATCATTCACAGGTTCTAATGACAGGGGCATGGCGGTGATACCGACACTGTTACCCATGACATAAAAAACTTTGGGAATTTCATTTAGCACAACGTTAATATTTTTGTAATATTTATGGTCAGAACCAATGATTTTTAAAAATAAACTGACCAATCCAGATACAAAAATAATAGCAAAAATAGAGTATAAAAAATCTAAATAAATGTAGTCATTATACTTGCCATCAATAATTCTGTCTAACGTTTTACCGTCTTGAAAAAAAAAAGACTAGAAAAAACAATCACCATAAAAAAATATGACAGATTGGATTAAAAAAATACTTAATTCTTCTACAAAAAATTCAAGATAGCGATTTTTATCAGCCATATTTTTATCAGTTATCTTAAAAAAAATAATAAAAATGTGATTGATAAAATAGATTTTTACCAACCACATTATTTAACAAATATTAACTATCCGTTAAAAATTATTGAGCAGTACAGCCAAAGTTAAACTCTTGACCGTTGGTTGTAACTGTCAAAGCAGCTTCAGAACCTTTAATCGCCCAGTCATAAGCGGTTGTCGCATTTGATACAGTAAAGCGGTTGCCAGATGCTGATACGTCTTGTTTTAATTGAACGGCAGCTTGGTTTAGGCTTAATGTTGGTGCAGTGATGTTGATATTTGCATAGTTGTCGCCATTACGCTCAGAAATCACAGATACCACTTCAGCGTTGTTATCGCATTTGAAAGTTTGTGATTTTGCCAACACAGCTTGAACTTGTGATGGGCTTGGTTGAGCTACTTTAGTAGAAGTACAGGCTGTCATGATAACGACAACTGGCACTAAAGCAAGTAATTTTTTCATGTAAAATACCTTTTTGTTTTGTTAAAAAAAATAATAAATAAAATTAGTATGACTACTAATTAACAAGACAATGAAAAAACATCATCTTGTTAAACCGTATCATAACACCGATAAACGGTTAATCAAACTGTTTTTTACCATTTCTTACAAACGGTAAAGAAATAATACGAACTTCAGTCGCTTTGCCACGCATATCCACATTTGCCGTTGTGTCAGTAGTCGTTGGAATACGAGCAATGGCGATTGATTGCTTTAAACTTGGGCTAAATGTACCGCTGGTAATCACGCCTTTTTTGCCATTGGCAAGTGTAACTTCCATACCATCACGCAACACGCCACGACCGTCAAGCACCAAGCCAACTTGCATCACATCCGTTCCGTCCGCAATCGCCTTATCTTGCTTGTCCTGCATGGCTTTACGACCGATAAAGTCCCTGTCATCTTTGACCGCAAGCGTCCACGTCATACCGCACTCGTACGGATTAATGGTTTCGTCCATTTCGTGCCCATACAAATTCATACCTGCTTCTAGGCGTAGCGTATCTCTCGCCCCTAAGCCTGTTGGCGTAATGCCATTGTCTTTTAATAGATTAAAAAATTCACCTGCTTGGCTTTCTGGTAAAATCACTTCTACGCCATCTTCGCCTGTGTAGCCTGTTTTGGCAACGAACCAACCTTTGCCTTCAATCTCGCTCAAATCTTTGCCGACAAAGGGTTTTAATGCGTTTAAACTTTCCGCCCAAGTTGGTTTTGCATTTGCCAATTTTTCAATTGCTTTTGGACCTTGAACCGCAAGCATGGCAAGCTCTGGACGTTCGGTAATGGTAACATCAAAACCAAAATCTTTGGCAACTTTGTTAAATTGGGCTAAATCTTTATCACGCGTAGCGGCGTTTGACACGATACGGTATTCGGTTTCCGCTTCGTTCATGCGATAGGCGATTAAATCGTCAATTACGCCACCGTTGTCGTTTAACATTGCCGAATAAATCGCTTTTCCGACCGTTTTTGCTTTGGCGATGTCGTTGGCAAGCAGTTTTTGTAACCAAGCCTTGCTATCCGCTCCGACAATGTCCGTTACCACCATGTGCGACACATCAAACATACCTGCATCTGTGCGAACGGCTTCGTGTTCGGCGATTTGTGAACCGTAATGAATTGGCAATTCCCAACCTGAAAAATCCACGATTTTACCGTTATTGTCAAGGTGAGATTGATAAAAAGGAGTGCGTTTTAGTTGTTTGTTGTCTGACATGATAAATCCTTGTGAAATGGGTAAAATCTTAGATTACAAAAAAATAGGCGAAATTATCAATCAATACACCATGATTGATAAAGCCCTATCTGTCCTGTGACCTGAGATTTTCAACAAATGCCTATCAATATAAACACTTGTTTTTTCCCCTTCGGTGGTGCTTTTACCATTAATTTTGTTTATTTTGGACGTATTCAATACGCCTCTATAAAAATGGTTAAAAAAACACACTCTCCAGATTTATCACTTTTGATATTTTTTTTAAAAAATAAAAGTGCAATTCCAGTCCTTTTACCTGAGCGATTATAGGGTTTTTACGCCTTCGGTGATGGTTATTGGTGATTTAAAAAAGGATTATTTTTTAAATTGATAACAAATCAAAAACCATACTCTCCTGAAATATGTAACTATTATGCGTGGTTTTTATGTTTTTGACAAGTGTTTTATCAATTTTTTTTGATGGATGAACACATGATTTTAAAGTTAATTTTTGGGATTAAAGCCATTCATCATCTTCAGAAAAACGCTTTAAAGTCGCCTGTCTGTGGTATGTAAACACACTCCAAATCCCCCAAATAATGGCAATCGGTGCCAGTAAAAAGGTCAACTGTAAAATCAAACAAATGATACCTTCTTTTTGCGACTGACCGAAAAAAACACATAACACGGAAAAATAAAAGCTATAGCAAGTCCCACTGAAATTTCCATTCCCAAGCGTTCGTAACGTCTAAAGCCCATTTTCTTTTCCAAAATTTTGGCAAAGCGAAACAGATTTTTTGGCAAAAATTTGTTAAAATAGCCCATTTTTAGACCAATTTAATCAAAAATGCAAAATTCCTTACGCAACACCCACATTCCCACCACCGACCCAAACGCAGGGTTAAAGGTTTCTGAGATTTTTTATTCGCTACAAGGGGAAGCCTTGACCTCAGGCTTGCCAACGATTTTTATCCGTTTGACAGGCTGTCCGCTCCGCTGTGTGTATTGCGATACCGAATACGCCTTTGTTGGCGGTGAGCGTTTTTCATTAGACGAGATTTTGGCAAAATGTCAAACGTTTCATTGCAAACGTATTTGTTTAACAGGTGGCGAGCCGTTGGCACAGCCGAATGCCATTGCTTTGATGAAGTTGTTGCTTGAACATGAGTACGAAATTTCGCTAGAAACGTCTGGGGCGTTATTGGTTGCCGATGTGCCTGTCGCTGTGTCAAAAGTCATGGATTTAAAAAACGCCAAGTTCGCAAGAAGACGGCAAAAATCTGTGGGAAAATTTAGACTTTTTAACGCAAAATGACCAACTAAAGTTAGTGATTATGAATCGTGCGGATTATGATTGGGCGAAAGCAAAATTATTTGAGCATGATTTACATAAAAAAGTCAATACCGTTTGGTTTTCGCCAATGTTTAACGTTTATGATGACCGTTCGCCTGAAGTACCAACGCTTGCCACTGAATTAGCGGAATGGATTTTGGCGGATAATTTGCCTGTGCGTTTTCAATTGCAATTACACAAAATTATTTGGGCTGATGCGAAAGGCAAATAATTTTGGTATAATCAGTTATCTTTTTTTCCATTTTACACCTATTTTTTAAGGAAAATTTATGGACACTTTAACCGCCATTTCCCCAATTGACGGACGTTACGCCAGCAAATGTGATGATTTGCGTCCGTTTTTATCTGAATTTGGTTTAATCCACGCTCGTGTAACCGTTGAAGTGCGTTGGATACAAGCCCTTGCCAATCACCCAAAAATCGCTGAAATCAATCCGTTCTCTGCTGACACCAACGCCAAACTTGATGCGATTGTGGCAAATTTTAGCGAAGAGAATGCCAATCGTATCAAAGAGATTGAACGCACCACCAACCACGATGTTAAAGCGGTGGAATACTTTTTAAAAGAGCAAATTGCCGACATTGATGAGCTAAAAAACGCAGGCGAATTTATCCATTTTGCTTGCACGTCTGAAGACATCAACAACCTATCGCACGCCTTAATGCTAAAATCTGGGCGTGAAGTGTTGGCAAGCTCTATGCAAAAAATCATTGATGAAATTGCCAAACTAGCCGAAAATCACGCGGACCAACCCATGCTTTCACGCACGCACGGACAAACGGCAAGCCCAACCACGCTTGGCAAAGAGATGGCAAACGTGGCGTATCGCTTACACCGTCAGCTTAAGCAATTTAACAACGTAGAACTGCTTGGCAAAATCAATGGTGCGGTGGGCAACTACAACGCTCACCTGTCGGCTTATCCAAACATTGACTGGGCAAAAAATGCCGAAAACTTTGTTACCAGCCTTGGTTTGACCTTCAACCCTTACACCACGCAGATTGAACCGCACGATTATATGGCAGAGCTGTTTGACGCACTTCGCCGTTTTAACACCATTTTGATTGACTTTAACCGTGATGTGTGGGGCTATATCTCGCTGGGTTATTTCAAACAAAAATTAAAAGATGGCGAAGTTGGCTCATCAACCATGCCACACAAAGTAAACCCAATTGATTTTGAAAACTCAGAAGGTAATTTAGGCTTGGCAAATGCGGTATTAGCACATCTTGGCGAAAAATTGCCAATTTCTCGCTGGCAACGTGATTTGACCGATTCAACCGTTTTGCGTAATATGGGCGTGGGTTTTGCTCAAAGTTTAATCGCTTTTGAAGCCTGTTTAAAAGGCATTGGCAAACTAGAACTTAACGCCAATCGCTTAAATGAAGATTTGGACAACGCTCAAGAAGTGCTTGCCGAACCAATCCAAACGGTGATGAGACGCTATAACGTAGAAAAACCGTATGAAAAACTAAAAGCCCTAACTCGTGGGCAAGCGATGACTCGTGAGATGATGGTGAATTTTGTCAATGGTGATGAGCTGTCTGCCGTGCCAGAGAGCGAACGCAAACGTTTGGCAGAATTAACCCCTGCAACCTATACAGGTAATGCGAGCGAACAAGCCAAAAACTTAAAAAATTTGATGAAATGATTTTTTAGATTTTGTCTTTTTACATTTGATAAAAAAAGGGCGTAAAATTACGTCCTTTTTTTTTGTGGTATAGATTGAAAAACAATGACGATAAATAATTGATTTACATTGTTGATTAATTTGATTGAAATAAAAACACTTGTAAACCAGCAAGCATTTCACAACGTTAAGGAAAATCATGAAAACCATCATAAAAACCGCCATTATCACTAGTGCCATCGCTACTTTAACAGGCTGTGCCACCACCGAACTGTTAAATAACAGTCCAAGCCAAACCACCACTCGCACCACCAACCAAAAAACCACCCTTATCAATGATGATGTGGTCGCCTTTGGCAAGCCTGCCACACCGATTGCAGGCATACCAAGCAACAGCGTGGTGATTGTCGGTGAAAAACACAGTTATGTGCTGACCCAAGGCGGTGATGAAGTCGCCCAATTATTCACCAACCTTGACTCAAATTATATCAAAGTTACCAAACCACTCGACTTTTTTTCAAAAAACAATGATGGACATTTTTCAGGTACTTTGGCATTGTCTTATGCCAAGTTAAAAAGCAGTTTTCACAGCAATGATTATGATTTTGTGTTACGCAACAAAGGAACAGAATGCACCACCGACAGCGATACACGCATGAACGCCCAGCGTTTTTGTTTTGAAGTACCTGTATCTGGCGGTGTCTATCCTGCGGTGAATAATTTGGCGTTGATTCAATCAAAATTCCGCCCATTGTCAAAGCCTTACCAAGTGTCTATTTACACTTATCAAAGCCAAACCACGACCACCACCCAAGGCGGTAATGGGGCAAATGCGGTAGCAAAATTGGTTGCTTTGCCGTTTGCATTGGCGTTTGATGTGGTAACATTGCCTGTACAAGTTTTGGCAAGTATTGATTAAATTTTTATTGATAAATAGAAATCCGTTAAACATTTGATTTAACGGATTTTTTTAGCATTTTACAAAATTAACGTTTTGCAAAACCTTGTTTGTTTAAATACGGCAAAATCTCTGGACGAGATGGTTTTGCCAAATAATTCACGATTTGCGATGTCCAGTCCATATCGGCATGACGCAGTTGGCTATAATAGTCTTTGACCGTGTCGTTAAAGGCATCAAGTTCGGCTTTGCTGGCAGGTTCGTATTGATTGGTTGATACAATCACGCTATTTGGCAAGCGTGGACGCATGGCGGGGTCTTGGTCTGGATAGCCCAAACACATACCAAATAGTGGTACAATGCCTTTTGGCAATTTTAGCAGTTCGCTTAATTTGTCAATGTCATTTCGCACGCTACCAATGTACACACCGCCTAAGCCTAGACTTTCCGCCGTTACCAGTAGATTTTGGGCGATGATGGTTGCGTCCACCGCACCGACCAATACCACTTCTGTCCAGTCAATTTGGGCTTCTGGCAGTAGGGTCAAATGGCGGTTGCTGTCCATACAAAAAATCAAAAATTCAGCACAGTTTTCTACATAATGGTGTCCGTATTTTTCGCCTTCTTTGGCATCTTGGGCGTTGGCACAGATACGGCGGATATCGTAACGTAGTTGTTTGTCCGTCACTCGGATAATGCTTGCCGACTGTAGATAGCCTGACGTTGAGCCTGCCATACCTGCACTAAACAAAGTATTTAGCAATTCTTCACTGATTGGCTCTTGGGTGAACTTGCGGATTGAGCGGTGGTTTAACACCGTGTCAAGGGTTGGTTTACTGTTTGTCATCAATTTTTTCCTTTATTAAAGTAATTATTTTATCATATGAACATCGCCAATATTGCAATGTTTATGATGGTTTGTGTAATTTTTCTAAAATACCTGTTATAATGCCTGACAAGGCATAAATCACGCTCATTGTTAACAATCCAAGCGGAATATCATTTAACACAATACCAAGCACAAAAATCACCACAATCAAGGCGACAAATGGCACACGTTTTTTGTCAAATTCTTTAAACGAATGGTATTTTAAATTGCTTACCATCAGCAAGCCTGCCACAACGACCCACACAGCCGACAAGACTTGTAGTGTCGTGCCGTTTCTTGGGAAAATATTCGGATAATCCATCGTTACCATGACAAAAGTCGCAATCAAAATCGCCGCCAACGGACTTGCCACGCCAATAAAATATTTTTTGTCCACCACGCCAATTTGTACGTTAAACCGTGCCAAACGCAATGCCGCACATGACGCATAGACGAACGCACAGGCAATCCCCACTCGTCCAAGTGGCTGTAACGCATAATGATAAATCAGCACCGCAGGGGTCAGCCCAAAGGCAATACAGTCAGCAAGGCTGTCCAACTGCTCGCCAAAGGCACTTTGGGCTTTTAACATACGAGCGGCACGTCCGTCCATACCGTCCAAAACTGCCGACACAAAAATCGCAATACAAGCCGTCATAAACTGCCCTTGCGAGCTAATGGTAATCGCATAAAACCCTGCCAACAGCGACAACAGCGTAAACGAGTTTGGAATGACGTACACGCCTTTTCTTGTTACCGTCTTATTAGCGACTTGCTCGTCTTCCACCACTTCAATCGTCAAGCCGTCATGCTCGTTATTTGCTAAATTCTCAGTTTGTGTATTTGTCATGATTATCCCTGTTTTTTCTTTTTACAAAAAATTGTAAAAAAAATTCAAAATCACTCACCGACCAACCATTCTACTTTGACTTTTTGTTCGTCTGTCATATTTGGACAATCAGGGTGCTGTAAAATCGGCTGTAAATATTGCAAAATCTCGCCTACGTGCTTGTCAAATTGATACGGCGGATTAATAATTAACATACCTGTACCGTTTAAACCCATCGGCAAATCAGTCGGATAAATGTTTAATTCGCAAATCAATTGGCGTTTAATGCCTGTGCGTTTCATTTTTTTGTAAAAAAGTTCCACCGCTTCGCTATTTTTAATCGGAAACCACAACGCCAAAATACCTGTTGCCCATTTTTTGTGGATTTTTACCAACAATTCTACCAAACTGCTAAAATCTTTGTGTTCTTGTTCAAACGGTGGGTCAATCAAAATCAGCCCACGTTTTTCCACAGGTGGCACCACCGCAGGAATGCCTTCGTAAGCGTTGCGGTGAGCGATACCGATTGGCAACTGGTGCAACTGATAATTTAATGCATCGTATTCATCGGCTTTAAATTCAAAGGCTTCCGCACGATTTTTGACATCAGGGTGTTTTTGGATATGACGAGCGATAAACCAAGGCGAGCCTGTATAGACGTATTTGTCATAAAACTTGCGAGCATACGCCAAGTCATCAAGGTAGGTTTTCACCGCTTGTGGGGCTTTTACGTTGTCGTGTTGCATGAGTTTTTGCACACCACCGACCGCTTCATGGGTTTTTTTGGCTTCTACACTTGCCAACGAATACAGCCCACGTCCGCCATAGGCATCAAGCGTGTAAAAAGGTTTTGGTTTTTGGCTTAATTGCTCTAATAATTGTAACAATAAAACGTGTTTGACCACATCGGCAAAGTTGCCTGCGTGGTAGGCATGTTGATAGTTCATCGGTTATCCAAATGGTTGTGAATTTTTAAAACTTAAATATGGTACAAATTAAGCATAGTATGGTAGCATATTGGCAGATTTTTTGAAAATTTTTCTTAAAAAAAGGCAAAAATATGTTTCAAATAGATTGGCAACAAAAAATTAGCGAAAATGACTTAAATAATTTTGACAATTTGGGCTTTTTTGTGATAGACAATTGTTTTGAAAAAAACGATTTTTATCAATTACAACAAGAAAGCGGATTGATAGCCTATCAACAAGCCCATCTCACGCATGGCGAGCGTTTGACGGCTATTCGTGGCGATAGCACTCGTTGGATTGAAAATACCCACGACTGCCCTGTTGGTATGCAGTATTTGGCAAGTATTGAAGACTTGGGGCGGTTTTTTAATTATGTGTTTTTTGCAGGGATAAAACGCTGTGAAGCCCATTATGCTCGCTATCCTGTGGGATTTGGTTATCAATGGCACATCGACAATCCTGTTGGGCGTGATGAGCGGGTAATTTCGGCGGTGTTTTATCTCAATGAAAATTGGGGTGAAAATAACGGTGGTGAAATTTTGTTGATTGATAAACAAAACATTGAGCAAAAATTACAACCGCAAGGCAATCGCCTTGTGGTGTTTGATAGTAATTTGCGTCATCAAGTGGAAATTACCCATCGTGAGCGGTTTTCTATTGCGACTTGGTTTAGACGAGATGAGATTGTTTTTTAACCAATCACCAACTTCACCGCAATCGCCCACATCACCAAACCAATGATAAAATCAAGCACTTGCCATGCTTTTAGTTTGGCAAAAATCGGTTGCAACAATCTTGCTCCAAAACCTAAGCCAAAAAAGAAAATAAATGATGCACTCATCGCCCCAAGTGCAAACGATAATTTATCGCTAAATTGGGTAGAAATCGACCCCAAAAACACCACCGTATCCAAATAAACGTGCGGATTGAGCCAAGCAAACGCCACTACCTTGCCAAGACTTGCCACGTCTTCCCCTTTGGCGACAAGTCCATCATTTTGTTTAAAATTGCTTAACAGACTTCTTAGCCCGTAGACAAATAAAAACAACGCACCGCCATATTTGGCAATGGTTACAATCTGCGGATATTGGCTGATAAATTTGCCAAAACCAAACACGCACGCCCCTATCAACACCGCATCGGACAAGGCACAAATCAAGCACACAGCAAAGACAAATTCTTTTTTTAAGCCTTGTTTTAACACAAAGGCATTTTGAGCCCCAATCGCTAAAATCAGCGAAAAACCCATCTTTAAGCCGTAAAGATAAGTAGAAATCGTCATATTCTGTTTTGTTTTATGTTATTAATGTTAAATTTTGTGTAAAATTTCTTGCTAAAAATGCAAAAATCTAGCAAAATGCACCATTTTTGCAAACTTTTAGAATTTTACAAGTTTTTATTAGGAAATAACATGACCCCCACCCTAGATTTAAGCTTTGAATTATTAAAACACCCATCGGTTACGCCAAAAGACGAAAATTGCCAAAACATCATTGCTGACCGCTTGGCAAACAGCGGTTTTGTCAGCGAATTTATGTACTTTGGCGAAGGCGACACAGGACGAAATGCTCAAGTAAAAAACCTATGGGCAAGACGTGGCAACGCTTCACCGCTTGTGTGCTTTTTGGGGCATACAGACGTTGTGCCAACAGGCGATGAAAAAAATTGGACGTATCCGCCATTTGAACCAACCATCAAAGACGGCTATCTGTACGCTCGTGGTGCGTCCGACATGAAAACTGCCATCGCTTGCTTTACGGTGGCTTGTGAAAATTTTGTCAAAAAACACCCAAATCATAACGGCTCAATCGCCCTGCTTTTGACATCGGACGAAGAAGGTCCATCGGTAAATGGCACAGTCAAAGTGGTGGAAACCTTAGAAAACCGCCAAGAAAAAAATTGATTATTGTCTAGTAGGTGAGCCGTCAGGCACCAACGTTTTGGGCGATGTCATCAAAAACGGCAGACGTGGCTCACTTGGTGGTGTGCTGACCGTTACAGGCAAGCAAGGACATGTTGCCTATCCGCATTTGGCGGTCAATCCCATTCATTATGCCATGCCCGCGTTAAATGACTTGGTCGCCCAAACGTGGGACAATGGCAACGATTATTTTCCGCCAACGACCATGCAAATCTCCAACCTAAACGCAGGCACTGGGGCGAATAACGTCATTCCGCAGACCTTGACGGCAGAATTTAATTTTCGTTTTTCTACCGAAACCAACGAAACTGAACTTAAAGCCAAAACTTATGCGATTTTTGATAAATATTTTACAGATGGCAAGGCAAGTTTTACCATTGACTGGAAACTCTCTGGCAAGCCGTTTTTGACCGAGCAAGGCAAACTTGTCAATGCGTGCCAAACTGCCATTAAAAACGTGATGAATATTGATACCGAATTATCTACCTCTGGCGGTACATCGGACGGACGCTTTGTCGCTCCGACAGGGGCTCAAGTGGTGGAATTGGGCGTGTTAAACGCAACCATTCATCAAGTAAATGAATGTGTGGCAGTGGACGATTTGGAAAAATTGACGGCGATTTATGAGCAGATTTTAGAGAATTTATTAACGTAAATTTTTGATTGTTTTTCGTAAAAATATGCTACAATAAAATCATCAATCAAGCTAATTAAATAAGGAGAATGCTGATGATTTTTGCGATATCATTGTTAGCTTATCTGATTATTTTTGCGATTGGTCTGTATATTGTTTACCAAAAACCAACTTTGGTTGACAAACATATTGAAAAAGTGGCTTTTGTCGGTTTTATTGTACAGATTTTAATCAATCTTACTTTATGGCGACAACCAAAAGCATTTGTCCCATTCATGCCTTTACAAAGCATGGAAAAAAGTACGGTAAATTTTATGGGACTTTGTTTGATTAGCGTATTTTGTTACGCATCGTTATTGGTGCTTTTTTACAAAACACACGATTACCAAAACCCAGAGATTGCTGGTGAATAAAAAATAAGGGCGTATATTTTACACCCTTATTGCTATATTTTGTAAATTAATTGGTTAACCATTAATCCGCTCTTAACAAATCATTGATAGACGTTTTGCTACGAGTTTGTGCGTCCACTTTTTTCACAATCACCGCACAATATAAGCTATGCGAGCCGTCTTTGCTTGGCAAACTGCCCGAAACAACGACTGAACCTGCAGGAATACGTCCGTAAGTGATTTCGCCTGTGATGCGGTCGTAGATTTTGGTTGATTGACCGATGTACACGCCCATTGAGATGACCGAGCCTTCTTCTACAATCACGCCTTCCACGATTTCACTTCTTGCACCGATAAAGCAGTTGTCTTCAATGATGGTTGGGTTGGCTTGTAATGGCTCAAGCACGCCACCAATGCCCACACCGCCAGACAAATGCACGTTTTTGCCGATTTGGGCACAGCTACCCACAGTCGCCCAAGTATCCACCATTGTGCCTTCGTCCACATACGCACCGATGTTTACATAAGATGGCATCAAAATCGCCCCTTTGCCAATAAACGAACCCTTACGAGCCACCGCAGGCGGTACAACACGAATGCCAGACACACGAAATTGTTCTTCTGTCCAGTCGGCAAATTTGGTCGGCACTTTGTCAAAAAATTGCAAATGTTGGGCTGACGGCATGGCGTAGTTGTCGTTTAGACGAAATGACAATAACACCGCTTTTTTTGCCCATTGGTTTACCACCCATTCGCCACCGATTTTTTCGGCAACACGCAGAGTACCAGCGTCTAGTTGGTTTAATACGTCATTGACCGCATCACGCACATCTTGTGGGGCGTTGTTCGGGCTAAAATCAGCACGATTTTCAAAGGCTTGTTCAATAAAATTTTGTAAACTCATAAAGGTTTCCTGTTGTTAAAAATATTGTTATTGTCGCTGATTTTATCATGTTTTGCAAATAAAAGTTTTTGTCGCAAAAAAATATGCAGATTAATTATAAGCAAAGTTCAAAAAATTTCATCAAACAATTGAAAAGTTTTGACAAAAACCAAATATAAACACAAAGCCAAATTTACCATTATGACTTTTTAGTCATAAAAAATTATTGACAAAATAAAATTTTTTTAAAATAACCATTGAAACGCCAATTTTTATCCTTATTAATAAATTAATCCAAACACTTTGATAAGGAAAAAATTATGCAGTTTGACAAACTCACTACCACACTCCAAAACGCCCTACAACAAGCCCAAAGCCTTGCTATCGGACGAGACCACACCGCCATTGAACCCATTCATTTATTATCGGTGCTGTTAAATGATGAAAGCAACATCAATATTTATGAGCAGGCAGGGGCGAACATTAATCTGTTAAAATCAGAAATTCAAAAATCGCTTGATAATCAAGCAGTTATCTCAAACCCAACAGGCGATGTAAACTTAAGTAATAACAGCGTCAAAGTGCTAAACCTTGCCGACCGCCACGCCCAAAAAGCAGGCGATACTTATGTGGCAACTGATTGGGTGCTGGTGGCGTTGGCAGAAACGTCTGACACCGCCAAGATTTTGGGCAAGGCTGGCGTAAACGAACCAAAACTGCGTCAAGTGATTAATTTTATTCGTGGGGGCGACACCGTGCAAGACCAACATAGCCAAGAACAACGTGATGCGTTGAACAAATACACCATTGATTTGACCGAGCGTGCCGAAAGTGGCAAGCTAGACCCTGTAATTGGGCGTGATGAAGAGATTCGCCGTACCATTCAAGTGTTGTCAAGACGTACCAAAAATAACCCTGTGTTGATTGGCGAACCGGGCGTGGGTAAAACCGCCATTGTGGAAGGGCTTGCCCAAAAAATCGTCAATGGCGATGTGCCAGAAGGCTTGCGAAACAAAAAAGTTTTGTCGCTAGATTTGGGGGCGTTGATTGCAGGGGCGAAATACCGTGGCGAATTTGAAGAACGCCTAAAAGCGGTGTTAAACGATTTGGCAAAATCAGACGGTCAAATCATCTTGTTTATTGATGAAATTCACACAATGGTAGGGGCGGGCAAGTCAGATGGGGCAATGGACGCAGGCAATATGTTAAAACCTGCGTTGGCAAGGGGCGAACTGCACTGCGTTGGAGCAACCACGCTTGATGAATACCGCCAATTTATTGAAAAAGATGCCGCCCTTGAACGTCGTTTTCAAAAGGTGCTTGTAGATGAGCCGACTGTGGAAGATACCATTGCCATTTTGCGTGGCTTAAAAGAGCGTTACGAATTGCATCATGGCGTGGACATTCAAGACAGTGCGATTATCGCCGCCGCTCGCATGAGCCACCGCTACATCACCGACCGCAAATTGCCAGATAAGGCGATTGATTTGATTGATGAAGCGTCAAGCCGTTTAAAAATGGAACTTGACAGCAAGCCAGAAGTGATGGAAAAAATTAACAGCCGTTTGATTGCTTTAAAAATGCAACGTGAAACGTTAAAAAATGAAGAAGATGACGGTGCAAAAGCCCAATTAAAATTGTTAAATGAGCAAATTGATGAGCTTGAAAAACAATATGCCGATTTAAATGACGTTTGGCAAGCCGAAAAAGCGTTGGTAAAAGGCAGTCAGCAGTTAAAAGATGAGCTTGACAAGGCACGTATTGCTTATGATAAGGCAAGTCGTGAAGGCGACTACGAAACCATGAGTAAGTTGCAGTACGAAACCATTCCAGACTTAGAAAAACGCATTCACGAATCGGATTTAGTGGAGCGAAATGCCAACGGCTCAGCCCCAAAACTTTTGCGAAATAAAGTAACGGATAACGAAATTGCCGAAGTCGTGTCAGCAAGCACAGGCATTCCTGTCGCCAAAATGCTACAAGGCGAACGTGAAAAAATGCTATCTATGGAAGACAAACTGCACGAGCGTGTTGTCGGTCAAGATGAAGCGGTTACAGCCGTTGCCAATGCGGTTCGCCGTAGCCGTGCAGGGCTTTCCGACCCAAATCGCCCAAGTGGTTCGTTCTTATTTTTAGGCCCGACAGGCGTGGGTAAAACCGAATTGACAAAATCACTTGCCAACTTTTTGTTTGACGATGAAAACGCCATGATACGCATTGACATGAGTGAATTTATGGAAAAACACAGCGTCAGCCGTTTGGTTGGAGCGCCCCCTGGTTATGTGGGGTTATGAAGAAGGCGGTATTTTAACCGAAGCGGTACGCCGTAAGCCTTACAGCGTAGTGCTGTTTGACGAAGTGGAAAAGGCTCACCCAGATGTGTTTAATATTTTGCTTCAAGTGCTTGATGATGGGCGTTTAACCGACAGCCAAGGGCGAGTGGTGGACTTTAAAAACACGGTGATTATCATGACGTCAAACTTAGGTTCGCACAAAATTCAAGAGATGATTGGCGAGCGTTATGATGACATCAAATCTGCGGTGATGGAATCTGTAAACAGCCATTTTAGACCAGAATTTATCAACCGTATTGATGAAATTGTGGTGTTCCACCCATTAGGACAAGCTCAAATGTCTGGCATTGCCAACATTCAGCTTGCACGGTTGCGTAGTCGTTTGGCGGAACGTGAGATGAATTTAACCTTGTCTGATGAAGCCATGAAAACGCTTGTGGAAGTGGGTTATGACCCAATTTTTGGGGCAAGACCGCTCAAACGTGCCATTCAACAAGAAATTGAAAATCCGTTGTCAGTAAAATTACTTTCTGGGGAATTTGTGGCAGGGGATACCATCAAGGTTGATGTCAAAGATGGTGAGCTTGTTTTTGGCAAATAATTAACCTAAGAGATGTTCATTTGTAGGGGCGTATTGTATACGCCCTGTCAAGCGGATTTTAAATGGTTTGGTATGGTTTAAAATTTAAAAAAACGGTTTTCTATGGAAAGCCGTTTTTTGTTTTTGATTGACAAAAATTTTTGATTGTTTTAATATAGTGTAAAAACTATAAATTTATTATGTAGATTTTATATATCTTGTTGAAATAACTGAAGAATTTGATGAATGGTTAAAACAACAAGCTTTGGCGATAAGAAAGAAAATTTTATCAGCTTTGTTGTTACTACGCCAATATGGACATCATTTAGCACGTCCCCATGCTGACACACTGTATGGCTCAAAATTTAGCAATATGAAAGAATTGCGTGTTCAAATTCAAGGCGACCCTTACCGTGCATTTTATGCTTTTGACCCACAATGCCAAGCGCCACAATGCCAAGCGATTGTCTTGTGTGCAGGGAATAAAGTTGGCAATGAAAAGCAATTTTACAAACAAATGATTCCACTTGCTGATAATCTTTATCAACAATATTTAGATGAATTGGAGCAAAGCAATGAAAATGACTAGCCTTGATGAATTACTTAATCGCCTAGAACCAAAAGACCGTTTAGAAGTAGAACAAGAAGCCGAACAGCTGATTTTAGACTACAAACTTCAACTCATTCGTGAAGAGTTAGAGCTATCACAACAGCAACTTGCCGATGCTATGGGAATAAAACAGCCGACTTTATCAGCGATTGAAAATCGTGGTACGGACATTAAGCTCACCACGCTAAAACGCTATGTAGAAACAATGGGTGGAAAATTACGCCTTGATATAGAATTGCCAACAGGCAAACACGTTGGTTTTGCGATTTGATTTCACATTTACAATATTTACACAGTTCCCCAAATAAGAGCAACTATGTCACAACCTGTATCTCAAGTTTACGCCATTAGCATAGAGTTTCTCGGCACAAATTATCGTGGCTGGCAACGCCAACAAGAAGTAGACAGTATTCAAGAAAATATTGAAACTGCCTTTAGCAAAATTGCCAATGAACCGATTGAAATCATCGCCGCAGGTCGCACCGATGCAGGCGTTCATGCGTCTAACATGATAGCCCACTTTGCCACGACCGCCAAGCGAGAGCCATATAACTGGCTTCGTGGTGTGAATACATTATTGCCAAACGACATCGCCGTTCGCACTATCACGGCCATGCCAACCGATTTTCACGCACGTTTTTCAGCGATTGCCAGACGTTATCGTTATATTACGCTCAACCAACCCTTTCGTCCTGCCCTACTTTACGGTCAAGTAACCCACGAATACGCCCCAATGGACTTTGCCAAAATGCAACAAGCAGTCGCAACCTTGGTCGGTACGCATGATTTTACCAGTTTTCGGGCGGCGGCTTGCCAGTCTAATCAACCTATTCGCAACATTCATTTTGCCAATTTGACCCAACATGGCGAATTTATGGTGCTAGATATCCAAGCGGACGGCTTTTTGCACCACATGGTGCGAAATATTATGGGCAGTGTGTTTGCGATTGGTCGTGGCGAACAGCCGATTAACTGGCTACAAACTTTAATTACCGCCAAAGACCGCACCCTTGCCGCACCCACTGCTTCGGCAGATGGGCTATATTTTATCAACGCTTTGTATCCTGAAAAATTTCAAAATTTATTGCCAAAACAACGATTATCACCGATTTGGTTAAATTTGGCTGAATAAAGTTGCTATTTTGTTTTTTTTAAACTATAATACAACGCTAATTTTTTTAACTTATTGAAGACCTTATGGCAAAAAAAGAAGATATTATTGAATTTGAAGGTGAAGTGATTGATACTTTGCCAAACACGCTATTTAAAGTCCGCCTAGAAAACGGACACGAGATTATCGCACATATCTCTGGTAAAATGCGTAAAAAACTACATTCGTATTTTGACAGGCGACAAAGTCAAAGTAGAAATGACCCCTTACGACCTTGATAAAGGGCGCATCACTTACCGTGGGCGTTAATTTTTTATAAGAAACCATGATTTTTATCATGGTTTTTTACGTCTACTATTCTATTTCCCCATCTTTTTTATCAAAATCAACACAAATATAGAACGTTTGTTTGGTTTTTAACAAAACTCAGATTTTTTTTTGTAAATTTATCATTTTTTTGATAAATGTGTGTTGCTTATTTATCAAAATTTAATTATTCTTAGCGTTACCAATCTATTGTGATATTTTATTATTTTGTAACTTTAATTTAAAACCTTACAGTTATTTAACAAAATATCCATTTTTTAAGTCCGTGTAAAAGGGAGTCTTTCATGTCTTTTAAATTTCGTGCTTTAACGCTAGCTGTCGCTACCATCTCTTCTATATCTGCTCATGCCGCAGGTCTTGACCGTTCTGGACAAGATGTTTCTGCCTTTTTACAAGACGGCACTTATGCAGAAGCCGTTTACACCTATATTGATGCTGATGTATCAGGTCATGACAATGCTATTCGTAGCGGTGCTGGCACGACTTATACCAAAGGTAATGCTACAGGCAATATGGCGGAAACTTATGATTTTTTCCGTTATGGTGTCAAAACTGATTTAAATGATAGTATCAGTATCGGTGTGTTGTATGATGAACCATTTGGAGCAGCTGTTCAACATGAGAATGGCACAAATAGTAACTTTGTTACCCATACAACAGGCGAGCAAGCAATTCAAGATGCGTTGAATCGTACTTTGGCAGGCATTCAAGAGCAAGCTAAACAAGATGCAACTTTAGCAGCCATTTTAAGCACACCTACAGGTCAAAGCCTTGTTTCAACTGTACAAAATGTCAAAACAATTGAACAAGCTCAAGGATTACAACAACTTTTAGCCGCCAAAACCTTACCTGCCGCAACTAAACAACAATTAAACACTGCATTGAATAATGCAATTAATTATGCTCAAGATATTGGTACAAAAACCAATCAAGGCACTAATGTGGAAATTCGCGCTCATAATGTTGCGGCATTGGTCGGTGTAAAATTGGGAAAAAACAAACAATTCCAAGTTTATGGTGGTCCACAAGCCCAAAACTTAACAGGTGAAGTACATTTACGTGGTACAGCTTATCAGGCTGCGACAGGCTATGACGCTGTGATTAGCCCCGATACAGCATTTGGTTGGGTCGCTGGTGTTGCTTATAGCAAACCTGAAATTGCATTAAAAGCGTCTTTGACATACCGTTCAGAAATGGAACATGAAACCACCATTTCGGAAAACTTCCCTGCCCGTAATATGTTGGGGAAAGAAGCACATACAACCAAACCTTTTACGGTAACTTCGCCAGAATCTTATAATTTGGACTTTCAGACAGGTTTAAGTGCCAAACACCGTCTATTAGGTACGGCAAAAGTACGTTATGTGCCTTGGAGTGATTTTACTATTGAGCCACCAACTTATAAAGAAACCACAGGCGGACTTGCGATTGCAAGTTATAGCAAAGACCAATGGGGCGTTGAGCTAGGTTTAGCAAAACAAGTCAATGACAAACTTGCCGTATCTGGTAACGTTGGTTGGGATAGCGGTGCAGGCAACCCTGTAACCACCTTAGACCCAATTGAAGGCTACTACAGTGTAGGTCTGGGTGCAAAATACAACATTACACCTGAATGGGCGTTATCAGCAGGGCAAAATATCTAAAATTCGGTGACGCAACTGCTCAATTACCAAACAAACTGATTGCAGGTGAATTTGATGATAATGATGGTTACATTGTAGGTGTTAAATTGTCTTATCAAAAGAAATAATCTGGCACAATGTTTCAAAAGCTGTCTTACACAAAAAGCCTTTAAATTTTTAAAGGCTTTTTTGTTTGGCATATAATTTAAATCGTTAATTGACTTTTTGCCATATCCGTCAGCATTCGCCCCCTTGCGGTTCGCACGATAAAACCTTGCTGAATCAAATACGGCTCAATCACATCTTCTAGCGTTCCCCTATCTTCTGCCAACGCCGCCGCAATCGACTCAACGCCAGCTGGCCCACCATCAAAACGCTCGTGCAACATATCCAGATACCGTCTATCAAGATTATCAAGCCCACGTCTATCTACCGAAAGCATATCCAATGCATTATGTGCCATGTCTGCGGTTACCACGCCATCACCTTTGACTTGGGCATAATCACGCACTCGGCGAAGCAAGCGATTGGCAATGCGTGGCGTGCCACGAGAACGCCGTGCTACCTCTACCGCACCATCTTGGGTCATAGCAACATTGAGTAGCCGTGCCGAACGTGCCACAATGGTCGTCAAATCTTCTACGCTATAAAACTCTAAACGTTGCACAATGCCAAATCTATCTCGCAACGGCGATGTCAAAAGCCCAGCCCTTGTGGTCGCCGCCACCAAAGTAAAAGGGGGCAAATCCAGCTTGATAGAACGAGCAGCAGGCCCTTCGCCAATCATGATATCCAACTGAAAATCTTCCATCGCAGGATACAAAATCTCTTCAATCATTGGGCTTAAACGATGAATTTCATCAATAAACAACACGTCACCTGCTTCAAGATTGGTAAGCATGGCTGCCAAATCCCCTGCCCGCTCTAGCACAGGGCCTGATGTAGAGCGAAGATTGCCCCCCATTTCACGAGCGATGATATTGGCAAGCGTGGTCTTACCAAGTCCAGGTGGACCAAAAATCAACGTATGGTCAAGTGCTTCTTGACGTGCTTTTGCCGCACCGATAAAAACCGACATTTGTTCTTTTACAATCGGCTGACCGATATATTCATTTAACAAAGACGGTCGGATATGGTTATCGCTTTTGTCTTCGTTGCGTCCTGTTGGGCTGATAAGGCGTTGTTCTGCGAGATTTTGAGTTTGGGAAAACGGTGGTATCATATTGTTTTATAAAGATTATTAATATTAATAAAGTTCTTTGCGTTGAAGTTATGGCAAAACACGGTTAAGTTTCATTTCACATTTTTTGCCTTCGGCATCGCTACACCAGTACATCGTGTTGCCTTCTTTTTTGACATACGCCAACAAAATATCGCCCCTTTGGTCAATTTGATTGCCCGAGCAGTCCGCTTCATTGTTATCATATTCGGTCTGAATGGCAAGGGCTGGCAGACCATTGCCTGTATCACTAAACAAATATTTACCATAAGTAAATTCTTTGCCACTTTGTCCACGAAAAACTTGCTCTCGCCCAAAATGATAACGCTCTTGACAATTGGGCTGATTGGGGTCTTTTTTTTCCAATGCCAACTGCCATTGTCCTGCAATGCTTGGCAAGGTATAAGTCGTAACTTGGGCTTCTTGCTGTTTTGGTTGAGCAGTATTGCCAATTGCCGAACCGAGTGCCAACATAGACAACAGCCCTGCAAAACTCATGTTCATAAAATCCATCATGATTCCTTGTAAATTTAAAAATTTGTCTTGCTAGTTTAGCACAAACGCACCAAAATGGGTGAAATTTTGCCAATCACCACCCTGTGCGAAACAATACGCCTGTTACCACGAAAGCGACTGACAACAGCGTTACCGTCAAAATATGGGCGATAAAAAAAATTGCGTTTTTTGGCGTTATTCGTGTCTTTTTTTAAGGCAGGTACGGCAAAAACTTGTGCCGAAATTGCCGTTAAAATCGTCAAAAACAACCACGTCAATTTTACTGTCAATAAAATAGACACTTGGCGTAACGGATTGTCCGCACCGTGTTGTAACAACAACGACCAACTTGGCAACAGCAAACTTGCCATTTTTAACCCCGTTGCTACTTGAATGATTAACGCACTCATGCCGAGTTTTTCAAAACTTTTTTCAAAATCCAACAATAATTGGCTATTTTGCTGACGAATGGCTGTCGGCACAATGCGAATTGCCAAGTACAAATGTCCACCGACCCAAATACTTGCCCCCAAAATATGCAAAAACAATAACCAAAAATTCATTGCCAATCCTTAAAAAAATTCACAAAAACACCCTTTATTATATAACAAAGACTACATTTTTGTTGCAAAAACTGCGATAAAAGCATTGTTTTAGCAAAAAAATCTGATTAAAATAAACGTTCGTTTAAAAATATTTTGTTAAACATAAAAAAGCCAAGAAGTATAGCCATGACCACAACCACCCCTACCCAACCCACACAAACGAACAGCCCAACCAGCCAAACCGTTACCCTACCCATGCACATTGAATTGGTGGTTCGGCAATATTTTAAAAATTTGGGGCAAGAAATGCCGACCAATCTGTATGAAATCATGCTTCATCAACTAGAAAAACCCCTATTAAAAGTGGTGTTAGAACAAACTCGTGGCAACCAAAGCAAAACTGCCGAAATTTTGGGGCTAAATCGTGGCACTTTACGCAAAAAATTAAAAGAACATAACTTGATATGAGTTTGATAAAATTTAACTATTTGTTTATTTTTTATAAATAAATAATCAATTTTTTTACTTTTTTATTTTAACATTTTTAACATCATTGAAAAAAATCACATAACATATAGGCAAATTATGAAAACCACCGCATTACACAAAGCAACGTTACACATCAGCAATTTTGCACGTCAAAAATTAGAAAATCTTGGCAAAACCATCAATAAATTAAACAAAAACAATCCTTTACAACAAGCCAATTTGACAGGCGTGGATTTAAGCCAATTAAAATTTGAACCCAATCAAAACTTTTCTCGTCAAAAAAATGCCTTTGATGAACAAATTCCCAACCTTTCCAAACGTTTGTTTAAAACCAGTCGTTTTGCCAAATATGGCTTGCTTGCGGACAAAGTTACCCCAGAAAATAGCTTTGAAAAAATCGTCAATAGCAGTTTAAACCAAATTGCCAAAATCTCACAAAAATGGGCAGAATTTGACCTGAAACATGATGAACGCTTTCACACACAGCTTAGCGATAGCGAACGCCATGCCCTAGCCCATGCCATCGCCAATCAAAATCGCACGTTAGCGACTTTGGGCGGTATCAGCAATGTCAGTGGCTTGGTGGGGATTTTGGTGGATACTTTGTGGCTACTTGCCATCAGTTTACGCAGTATTTTTCAAATCGCCCAAATTTATGACAAGCCTTTGACAGGCAAGCAAGGCATTCATATCGCTTTTGAAATTTTAAGCAAAATTGACCTAAAAAAATTGCAAGAAAAACAAACCTTGCTCGCAGGTCTAGGCATTTTGGACAATATGGCAAGCCATAATTTGCAAAACTTGCAAAATTTTAACAGTTTTTCTGACAATGATAACGTGCAAAATATCCTTAAACAGCTTGAAACGCTCGCTACCCAGCTTAACATTAATCTACAAAATTTTAATCTGTCATTTTTGCACAAAGCCTTGCCTATCACGGCGGTGGCAATCGGTTCGGCTTATAACAGCATGATTATTCAAGAAGTATTACAGGTAAGTTTAAATACCTTTGCCCCCACGCCAAAACTTGCCAACACCGATAACGACAAAGCAGAGTAAGAACCTGTATTCATAACGTCTTTGCAATGAAAAATGCGATAAATCGCCAGCTTTTCAAGGAAAAAATGCAGACTGATAATCATTCTATCAGGCAAGTTTTTGACATCGAGCCGCAAGATTTAGCCATTTTTCATGCAAAAGCAAACAAATATTTAGCAGACACTCCAAAAATTTAATGCGTGATGTTGTGAATACAGGTTCTAAATAATTTTGGCAAACATAAAATTTCCTTGCACACTTTGAAAAAAAGTTTATAATACGCTGTCCAAAATTGGCTAAAATAGCTTTTTGCGGATTTCTTTTTTAAAAATGTAA
>CAKMOY010000128.1 GCA_927911235.1 uncultured Moraxella sp. | reverse complement strand
TAAAATTTAGGCAAAGCAACAGTAGCATTTAATTCGCAACTGATTTAAAATAACCATATATTTATTGTGGTTATGTTATTATATGTTTTTGTGATAAATTTTGTGATGTGGTTTATCCTGATTTATCATATAAATTTTATTCGTGATGTAATCAATAATCTTTTTTTTAATGGTTTTGACCTATCCTTAATAATGGGTTATTAGAGTTGATTTATTTGATTCTGATTTGACCACAGCCAATTTAGTAGCCATTAATGTAGCCACATTTAGCCATGTTAATAGTTTTGCTATTAGGTGAGCGATGGATTAAACATTAAGCTGGAGGAAGTATTAATGAGCCATGCCGAAGGCGTTGATTTAAAACGCCGTAGAGTATTAATCGCATCAACTGCCGCGATGGGGGCAGTAGGTGTTGCAGCGATTGCAACGCCGTTTGTTCGTTCTTGGTATCCGAGTGCAAAAGCAGAAGCCGCTGGTGCTCCTGTAACGCAGGATATCAGTAGTATTGACGCTGGACAAATGGTGGTTGTGAAATATCGTGGTAAGCCCATCTATATTGTTAAGCGTACAAAAGAGATGATGGACAATCTAGCCAAGGTCGAAAGTAGCCTTGCTGACCCAAATTCTGATGGTTCGCTACAGCCAGAGTATTGTAAAAACCAATCACGCTCTAAAGATAATTCTGAAGTGTTGGTGTGTGAGGGGGTTTGTACGCATTTGGGCTGTGCACCTGCGTTCCGTCCTGAGGTTGGTGCTGCTGATTTAGGTGGTGCTAGCTGGCTTGGTGGGTTCTTCTGCCCTTGTCATGGTTCAAAATATGACTTGGCAGGTCGTGTGCTTAGAGGGCAACCTGCACCTCGTAATTTGCCGATTCCAGACTATAATCTCAGCGGTACGATTTTAACGGTGGGGGTAGCTTAAGATGAGTATGGGTAAAAGATTGATGAATTGGGTGGATGCACGCTTTCCTGCGACTGAAACCTATGAATATCATATGTCAAAATACTATGCACCAAAAAACTTTAACTTTTGGTATTTTTTTGGTGTGTTGTCAATGGTGGTTTTGGTAAACCAGTTGGTAACAGGTATTTGGCTAACCATGATGTTTAATCCAAGTGCAGAAGGTGCTTTTGCTTCTTTGGAATATATTATGCGTGATGTTGAGGGCGGTTGGTTAATCCGTTATATGCACTCAACGGGGGCTTCGGCATTTTTCGTTGTGGTTTATTTGCATATGTTCCGTGGTCTTCTTTATGGTTCTTACAAAAAACCTCGTGAGCTTGTTTGGCTGATTGGTATGGGTATTTATCTGTGCTTGATGGCAGAGGGCTTCTTTGGTTATTTGTTACCTTGGGGTAATATGTCATTTTGGGGTGCACAGGTTATTTTGAACTTGCCTGCGGCGATTCCTTTTTATTGGTGATGCGTTGGGCGAATGGGTAAAAGGGGATTATATTATCTCTGGTATTACTTTGAACCGTTTCTTTGCATTGCACGTTGTGGCGATTCCTTTGATTTTGGTCGGTTTGGTATTTGTGCATTTGGTTGCTTTGCACCATGTTGGTTCTAATAACCCAGACGGTATCGATATCAAAAAATTAAAAGACAAAAATGGCGTGCCACTAGATGGCGTTGCGTTCCACCCATATTATACTGTGCATGACCTTGTGGGTATTGTGGTGTTCTTTATTGTGTTCTTCTCTGTGGTATTCTTCTTCCCAGAAGGGGGCGGTTTCTTCCTTGAACCACCTAACTTTGAAGCGGCAAATCCATTGAAAACACCTGCACACATTGCACCAGTTTGGTATTATACACCTTTCTACGCCATGCTTCGTGCGACACCTTCTATGTTTGGTTCTGCCTTACCAGGGGTGATTGTGATGGGTGCGTCAATTGCAATCTTATTTGTGTTGCCTTGGTTAGACAAATCACCAGTACGTTCAATCCGCTACAAAGGTATTTTGTCAAAAATCGCTTTGGTTGTCTTTGTGGTTAGCTTCTTAATCTTGGGCTACTTGGGTGTGATTCCATCAAGCAATACAGCGACTTTGGTTGCACGTATTTGTACAATTTTATATTTCTTGTATTTCTTATTGATGCCAATTTATACATCAATTGAAAAATGTAAACAGCCACCTGAACGTGTAACTGGAGGTCATTAATGAAAGCTATCAATAAAGTAATCGCTGGATTGGGACTGACCGTTGCACTGGGGCTTGGAGCAAGTTCTGCCCAAGCTGCTGGCGGTCATGGTTGTGGTACTTATAAAGATGTAGAGGGTAAAGAGCAAACGCTACATTGTGAGTCTGCACCAATTGATTTGACCAATAAGCCATCAATCCAACGTGGTGCTTCTATGTTTATGAGTTACTGTGTGGGCTGTCATACCGCCCAATACGTGCGTTACTCAAAAATGTACAAAGACTTAGATATTCCAAAAGAGTTGGTTGAAAAGTATCTTATGCTAACCACTGACCAAGTGGGCGACCATATCACCGCAAAAATTGACCCTGAACTACAAAGTTCATGGTTCGGTGCGGCACCGCCTGATTTGTCTATGGAAACACGTTTGCGTGGTAATGACTGGGTTTATACTTATTTATTAGCCTTCTATGAAGACCCAAGCCGTCCTTGGGGTTCTAATAATATCGTATTGCCAAATGCCGCCATGCCACACGTTTTGCATGATATGCAAATGAACACGTCAAAAGAACAATACCGCCAAAACATTGGCGATATCGTAAACTTTATGGCGTGGATGGCAGAGCCACAAGCCCATCAACGTAAAATCTACGGTTTTTGGGTAGTGCTATTCTTATTGGCATTGTTAATTCCTGTTTACTTGCTAAACAAAGAATTTTGGAAAGATGTCAAATAATTGCACATTTGCTTATACAAAAAAAGGTAGTTTCGGCTACCTTTTTTTATTTTTAACAAATAACAGCCGAATAAATTTGTGTTAAAATAGGCTTTATGCAAAACCAAACTTTTAATCCGACCAACAAAATTTTATTATATGCCGATGATGGTTATTTAAGCCATCAAGTTCGGTTGGTTTTGCTTGAAAACAGCTGGAATTTGATGAGATTGGTTTGGACGATGAAGACCGTTTTTTAAATCAATATGAAGATTTAGCCGATTTAAACCCTTATAACACCTTGCCTGTGTTGGTGTATCGGGATTTGATTTTGTATCAAAATTTGGTGATTTTTGAATATTTAGAAGACCGCTATTACCAAAACAAACTTTTGCCAGACAATCCTGCTGACCGAGCCAATTATCGCCAACTGATTTGGCGGATTAATCAAGATTGGATTGCCAAATCGCATATTTTATTGACCCATACCGATACGCTGGATAAAAAACAAGCCGAAATTACTCGCAAAGAATTGACCGATTCGTTGGTAACGTTATCGCCATTGTTTGCTCATAAGCCATTTTTTTTGTCGGACAAATTTGGGCTATGTGATTGTATTTTAGCCAGCGTTTTGTGGCGTTTGGACAAAATGCAAATTGATTTACCCAGTCATTTATGCCGTCCGATTTTAAATTATCAACAACGCATTTTTAGCCGAGAAATGTTCAAAAAAAGTTGTCAGCCTTTGTGATAATTTTTAACAAACTTTATACAAATTGTTTTGGCAAATTTCACAATTGGCTATGTTAATATAATCTTTTTCACTTAAATTTGAGTTTATTATGGATACCATCAATTTAGACGATTTAACCCCAACTCGCCCTTACATGGTCAAAGCCATGTTTGAATGGCTAGAAGACAACCACTTGACCCCTTATATCATGGTCGATACCACCTTACCCCATGTCGTTGTGCCGACCGAATTTATCCAAGACAACCGCATTGTGCTAAGCATTGCCAGCCGTTCTACCCACCAATTTCACATGGATAACGAATTTATCAATTTTCAAGGGCGTTTTGGCGGTGTGTCAAAAGAAATTTGGGTGCCCTTTTATGCGGTGATGGGTATTTATGCCAAAGAAAGCAATCATTTGGGTATGTTTTTTGACCCCAACGAATATGACGGACAGGATTTGGAAAAAACGGCAAAAACCAATACCAATCACTCATCAAAAGATGATGGACAAAAAGAAAAACCAAGCCGTCCACGCCGCGAAAATACCGCAGGATTAAAGGTATTAAAATAAAGTGTTTTTTTGTAAAAATTTACTAGGCGATTGTAAAATAAACTGCTAAAATAGATGTTAAGTATTTTGTTAAAAATGATAACTTTAAGTTATGGTTTTTAATATTTTATTGATTCAACATTTCACAATATGAGGCGTTTTTGTGTTGATAACATCTCGTAAATTTTTTTGGCAACATTTTTTGCAACATCATGTGGCGATTGGCGGTGTGTTGGATGCGTGTTTGGGCTTGACTACTTGTAGTCAGCCAACTTCAGAACAACAACCCACTAAAGACAACGCCCAAACCGTAAGCATACAGTAAGCCACACCTGTCAATGCGGAGAAAAAAACATTGCGGTAACAGCGATTGTAGACCACCCAGAACTTGATGCGGTGCGAAAAGGCATGATTGAGCAGTTGGCAACCGAAGGCTATGCCGAAGGGCAAAATTTGACGATTAATTATCAATCGGCACAAGGTAGCAGTGCGACCGCAGGGCAGATTGCCAAGCAGTTTATCGCTGATAAACCTGATGCGATTGTGGCGATTTCTACACCGTCTGCACAGCCGATCGTCGCAGGGACGAGTAGTATTCCTATGATTTTTTCGGCAGTTACCGACCCTGTTACCGCAAAACTTGTGCCAAAACTTGATGGTTCTGGCACGAATGTTACAGGTGCGTTCAATGCCATTCCGCTTGAGCCACAGCTTGAATTGTTAAAACAAGTGTTGCCAAATGTGAAAAATATTGGCTATATTTATAGCCCTGCGGAAAGTCAATTCTACCGTGATTTTAAAAAAATCTAAAAGCCAAAGCAGGCGAAATGGGGCTAAAATGTCATTGATGCGACTGCAAATTCTAGCACTGAGATTGCGATGGCAGGGCGTAGTTTGGCAGAAAAAGTAGATGTCATTTACACACCAACGGACAATCATGTGATGTCGGCGTATGAAGCTTTGGCAAAAGTGGCGACCGAAAGCAAAAAACCACTATTTTCTATGGAAACCAGTATCACATTTCGTAGGGCAGGGGTCGCCATTGGCGTGGATTATTATGAATTTGGCAAAGAAACAGGCAAAATCGTCAGCCAAGTGTTAAAAGGCACACCTGTGGGTAGTATTCCTGTTTATAAAGTGAACAAATTAAATATTTTTGTCAATCCAAAAGTGGCAAGTTCTCAAGGTTTAACCATTCCGCAAGCCGTCATTGACAAAGCCGATAAAGTAGTAGAATAATTTTTGATATAGATAAAAAAGTTAAAAATATTTGGAGAATTATCATGTTTTACCCAACCTTATTAACAAAAAAATTTAGCAAAAGCGTGTTGGTCGGTAGTATCTGTTTGGCAGGGCTTGTCGGCTGTAGCCAACCAAGTGGACAAGGTGAAACAGCCAAAGCCGACAGCACCAATGCCAGTACACCAACGACTGCACCTGCTTCAACAGATATAAAAACGGTCGCCATTACCGCAATCGTGGAGCACCCAGCATTGGATGCAGTGCGTGAAGGCGTGATTGAGCAGTTGGCAAAGGACGGCTATAAAGAAGGTCAAAATTTAAAAATCACCTTTCAATCAGCACAAGGTAACACCGCTACCGCAGGGCAGATTGCCAAACAGTTTGTGGCGGACAATCCTGATGTGATTGTGGCGATTGCCACGCCATCGGCACAGTCTATGGTCGCTGCGACCAAAACCATTCCTGTGGTATTCTCAGCCGTTACTGACCCTGTAGCAGCCAAACTTGTACCATCGTGGGAAGCGTCTGGCACGAATGTATCCGGCGGTTCGGATATTTTGCCACTTGAGCCACAGATTGAATTGATGAAAAAAATCGTGCCAACGGTTAAAAATGTCGGTTATGTGTATAGCCCCGGTGAAGTTAATTCCACCGTTGTGTTAAAACAATTACAAGAAAAATTAAAACCAATGGGTATCAATGTCGTGCCAGCCCCTGCACAACGTTCAACTGATATTCCACAAGCGACTCGCAGTTTACAAGGCAAAGTGGATTTGATTTATACCTCGCTTGATAATAATGTGGTCGCTGCATACGAAGCCTTGTATCAAGCTGCCAAAGAAATCAAAGTACCATTGGTTGCCTCAGACGCAGGCTCTGTACCTCGTGGTGCGGTAGCGGTAATGGGCGTGAATTACAAAACATTGGGACAAGAAACAGGTAAAATCGTAACTCGTGTGTTAAAAGGCGAACAAGTCGGCACAATCAAACCTGTTACCATGCAAAAGTTAGATTTGTACTTAAGCCCAAAACACGCCCAAGAAGTTGGCATTACTTTGTCGCCAGAATTGTTAAAAGAAGCGACAGAAGTTGAGCCAAAGCCTCAAGCAAAACAATAATTTTAAAAAAAACGTTGTGAAACCGATGAAAAATATGTTAATTTATACGGTTTATGTGATGAACCAAGCCGATTTATCGGCTTGGTTTACTTTGACATCTGACTGCTTACTTGATTAAGCAGTTATTTTATTTATTGGACTTGTGATTTTATTATGTCATTACTTGCTTTTTTTGGTGCATTAGAAAGTGGTTTAATTTATGCACTGGTGGCTTTAGGTGTTTATATTTCCTTTCGTGTTTTGGATTTTCCAGACTTGACGGCTGATGGTAGCTTTCCTTTGGGCGGTGCGGTTGCGGGTGTGTCTATCATTGCAGGGTTTAACCCTTGGGTTGCCTGTATTTTTGGTATGTTGGCAGGCGGTTTGGCTGGCATTGTCACAGCGTGGTTGCACGTCAAATTGGGTATTTTGCAATTGCTTGCCAGTATTTTGGTGATGGTGGCGTTGTATTCGGTAAATTTACGCATTATGGACGCACCGAATTTGCCTTTGCTTGGTGAACCCACCGTTTTTGAAGGGCTTGTCAATGACAGTAATGGCTTTTGGATGCGATGTGCGGTGATTGGCGGTGTGGTGATTGGGGTAAAACTGTTGTTAGACTGGTTTTTTAGCACCGAAACAGGACTTGCCATGCGTGCCACAGGTTCAAATTTGCGAATGTCGCAAGCACAGGGCATTCATACGTCTCGCACTATAATCATTGGTATGGCGATTTCTAATGCCTTGATTGCATTGGCAGGGGCGTTATTTGTGCAGACCCAAGGCGGTGCGGATATTTCTATTGGGGTGGGTACGATTGTCATTGGTTTGGCGGCGGTGATTATTGGTGAAACCATCATGCCATCAAAACGTATGCTATTTATCACATTGTCGGTGATTATCGGTGCGATTTTGTACAAGCTGTTTATCCAAATTGCATTATCTAGCGATACCTTACGAGAAATCGGTTTTGGCCCGCAAGATTTGAACTTAATTACAGCGTTACTGGTGGTGATTGCGTTAATTTTGCCAAAAATCAAAGCCAATGTTCTTAAAAAACGTACAAAAAACGTACAACCATAAGGAATTATCATCATGATGCAAGCTGAAAATTTACGTTTAACGTTTAATGCAGGCACGCCGATTGAAAATCCTGCGTTGCGTGGCATTAGTCTTCGCATTGAAGAAGGCGAGTTTGTTACTGTTATCGGTACAAACGGTGCAGGAAAATCCACTTTTTTGAACACCATTGCAGGTACAATCAAAGTAGATAGTGGCAAAATTTCACTAAACGGCATTGACGTAACCAAAAAATCTGCCCACGAACGAGCCAACTGGGTCGCTCGTGTATTCCAAGACCCAATGGCAGGCACTTGCGAAGGTTTAACCATTGAAGAAAACATGGCATTGGCGTACAAGCGTGGCGAAAGTCGCTTTTTAAAATCGGCATTGAACAGCAAAAACCGAGAAATATTCAGAGAAAAACTGGCGATTTTAAAATTGGGCTTGGAAAACCGTTTGACCGACCGCATGGGGTTATTATCAGGCGGACAACGTCAGGCGGTGAGCCTACTGATGGCAAGTTTGCAACCATCAAAAATCCTACTGCTAGATGAACACACCGCCGCCCTTGACCCAAAAACCGCCAGTTTTGTACTGCAATTGACCGACAAAATCGTCAAAGACAACAACTTGACCGCCATGATGGTAACGCACTCCATGCAACAAGCCTTGACACATGGCACACGCACAGTGATGTTACACCAAGGGCAAGTCGTCCTTGATGTGTCAGGTGAACAACGGCAAGGCATGACGGTGCATGATTTGTTAGATATGTTTGAAAAAACTCGTGGCGAAGTGATAGAAGACGACAGTTTAATTTTAAGTTAATTTAAAATTAAAAATGAATTTTTCTAAACAAACCTTTGATTTTTTGTTTAAATACTTGATAAATTAAGGTTAATAAAATTAACATAAAAATCACCTTGGCAAGCTGTTTTTTGCGGGGTGATTTTTTATTGTGCGTCAATTTTTGATTGTTAAAAGTCAATCTTGGATAATGTTGCCATTTTGGTAAAAAGATTAACTGTTGTTGATTAAAATCCAAGGTGCGTAACAAGTCATACATGGCTTGACGTTTTACCAAATAACCCTGCACAAAGATGACCGCCTCGTAATGCTCTCTAAAGGTCAAATAATCTATCAAATTTTTGTCACGATTTAACACTTCTAACAAAAAAATGGCATTGGCGTGTAGGTTTTTTTTGGCAATGGTGTCATCAATTTTGGTCAAAATAGCAGAATCTTGCCACAACAACGCCGTATTATGCTCATACTTTTCAGCTTTAACATTAAACAAAGTTTTGCGTTTGATTTTTAAATCCATGCCAATATAAGTCACGGTCAAAATAAATTTGGCTTTTTTGCGTTTGCCTTCTTTGCCCAAAAACTCAAGGCGAGCTTGGTCATCTTGGTGATGGTGTAGCCGATAGGTCAGCACGATATCCGCCGATTTTTGTACTTTGGGCGGTGGTTTTGGCGTGACAGGCGGGTGGGCGATTTCGGGTGGCTTTTCTACCAAATATTGTTGATAATAAATCTCGTACTGCAATTTTGCCTGCTCGCAGTCGTTTTCGGTAACTGTCCATGCCAAATTTTTGTGATAATTGGTCGGTAAAATGGTAACGACTTTGCCCATGCGGTGGTCTTGAATGGCGACAAAACAAGTGTCATCTTTTGGGCTATAAAACAACAAATGTTCACGGTGAAACCCTGCGTGCGAGCCAAGCCGAAAATAACCATGATTGTCAAGCAAATGGTTCATTTCGTTGGGCTGTAGTTGGGTGCGTTGCCGTAGGCGTAAAATGGCGTGTTCCGACAAATAGCTAAAACGACTTGCTTGAACAGGGTGTTTTGCCATTTTTTTCTTGCGTTTTTTTGCCATTGTTGTGCCTTTTTATGGTTAAAATATTTGGAAAAATTGGGCGAAAAATAAAATCTTTCTAAGTATTATAGTCCAAAATTTGATAAAGTAAAGATAACAGAATATTGCCAATCATTTACAGATTTTTACACTGAAGTTTGGTACAATAACGCCATAGTTTTTTTAAATTTTAAGGATTAAAAATGGTTGATTTAAAATCTTTGTTTGTCAAAGCAGTTGAAGACAAAACCCTAAACGTCAGCGAATATATTTTTATGCCTGAGCGTGTGGACATGGTGGTGCAAGATGGGCGTTTGAGCTGTGTGCTAAATAGCGATGGCAAAGTGGACTTTATTTATCACAAAAACGGCATTACCGAAGTGCGTTCTGGTTTGCGAAAAAGCCCGTTTACTTCATTTCGCAATGAATTACATTATGGTGTGTATGATGATATCGTGGAAGAAGTAATTGAAGCGGTGGAAAAAATCACCAACACCAAGTCCAAATATTTTAATTTTGCTACAGAAGATGTGCAATAACATTTAACAAAAAATGTTCAAAAAAATGGACGTGTTATGTATGCGTTCATTTTTTTTACTTGATTGTTAAAATGTTAAAATTTAGGTCACTCTCAACAACACCCTCCCCCAGCCCCTCCCAATGGAAGGGGAGTTCCCTCCCCCTTGAGGATGAGAAGCACTGCTTCGCAAGAGGGTGGGGCAATAAAATCAATAAATTAGATTTATGATTTAAGAATTAAAAATTTGTTTAAAAAATCGCTTCTAATCGCAATAAACCACCGATCTCATGGTCACGGTTTTCACGCTTGTTGTCTAAATAATCAATATCAGTTTGCAAAAATAACCAATCTTTCCAAATCGGTTGTCGCCATGAAGCGACCACGCCTTTGCGGTTGGTTGTCATTTGATTGTCATTGATATGACCGTCCGTATATAAGCCATAACTAAACTTTCGTTGATTTTTATAAAAATGCGTGTGCAAAAGTGATGAATTCCAATCAAAATCATCATCGCTGTTGTCTTGATAATGAACATTGAACGGCAAACTAATCGTGGTATTGCTGTCTTGTTGATAATTGACTTCCCAATAACTAAAAAATTCGTTTTTATCACGCTTGCTATAACGGTAGGTTTGCTCGGTAAACAGCCGTGTTTGCTCGTTTAATTGCCAATCTTTGCTCGCTTGCACCTTCGCAAAAATGTTGCCATGCGAACGAATACCAATGTCAAAGTCGGTGTCAAACGGCAATTTTTCACTAAAATCCGACCAACGCACCGCCAAAGACGAATGTTCTTTGACATCTTGTTTAAAAGTGCTGTTTGGGTCTAACTGATTTTGGGGTAGTGGGGCGTGAATGTTGGTACGATTTGCCACATCGTCAAGACGCTCGTCCCCAAATACGATGCTTAGTCTACGTTCTAACGTGGGTAGTTTGACTTTGCCTCGCACGCGGATTTTACTGGTCGTGCCGTCCGTTTCATTCCAACTGGTGTCCGATATCAGACGCAAACTGGCATTGGCAGGTTTGTTTGGGTCGGTTGTGCCAAACCAATCATCCATTGTTTGAGCTATTTTATCAAGGATTTTGCCTGTTTGTTCGTGTTTTTTATCTACCCAACTGTTATTTGGTTGTTCTTGGGGTAAAAAAATACCATAATTTTTGTCAAAATCATTTGGCAAAACATGGTTATCTTGATTAATCTCTTGAGCAAATGCCAATATCGGCAAACTTGTCAAACCGCATAGTATTGTTTTTAAACAATTTTCCATAAAAATCCTTTTGCAAAATTATGGCGTGGTTTTGGTATCGGCTGGCAAATCCACATAATTTGGCAATGTTGGGCTGACAAATCGGCGTGGCAACATCAAACCATAAGGATAACGCCCCCAGCCAAACGGATACCAGTCGTTATAATAAAAATCCTGCAAGGCACGCTCACGCTGATAATGGGCATAGCCCTCGTCATGCGATTTTAACAAATCCAGCGTCATATCAGGTGGACACACATTGTTAAAGGCAAAGCCCTCTCGCCCAAGTTGATAGGCACGCAAAGGCGTACAATATTTTTGTAAACCCGCCTCACGCCCTTGTTGCCACTCGGTTTTTACGACAGGTAAGCTACCGCACGCCTCGCGGTGTTTTTGGATAAAATCCGCCGAACGCCCCAACAGCCCATCTTGATAACCAATCGCCTGCCAGTTGGCAGATTGGCATTGGGTGGCGGTTAAAGTGGGTTTTGGTGTGGTGGCACAGCCTGTTAAACTGAATATGGTCAAGGCAACAGTACAAAACAGCATTTGATTTTTCATCAAAATTCTCATCATGAAAGTTATATGTTATTATAAAATAAATAAATGATTTTTTGTAACGTTTTTGACAAAGGGGCATAAAAATATGAATAAAATTTTGATTGCTAACCAAAAAGGCGGTTGTGGCAAAACTTCCATCGCAACCAATCTTGCCACTGCTTTGGCAAATCTGTATACCGATGAGCAACAGATTTTTTTGGCAGATACCGACCCACAAAAATCCAGCCTGCGTTGGCTAAAAATTCGCCCAAAAACAGTCGCACCGATTACCGCTTTGGACTGGCGGGATGAGCGAAATATCGGCAATCTGCCTGAAAATACTGACAAAAATGATTGGCTGATTATTGATGGACAAGGGGCGATGGGGGCGGAAAAACTGGCACAACTGGTGGCTGAATGTAAAATTGTGTTGATTCCCGCAATACCGTCTTTTTTTGATGTGGACAGTACCAAACGGTTTTTAAAGAATTTAGAAGAAATCAAACGGGTCAAAAAAGGCAAAGTGGCGATTTATTTGGTGGCTAATCGGGTGCGTAGTCAGTTTTTGTTAGATGGCGAACCGACTGATAAGGCGTTGCAGATGTTTGATAAAATCGGTGAAATACCGTTGGCATGGATTAGCGAGCGGAGTATTTATCAGTTGTTGGCGGAGCATGGGTTGTCGGTGCTTGATAAAACCCAAAAACCGTATCGTGAAATGCAACAACAATGGCAACCGATTTTAGATGTATTGATAGATGATACACAGGTGTTAAAAGAAAAAATCGTCAAAAATAGCGTTTGGTATGAGTGATTGGGTTTGCATAGATTAGCAGTCATTATATACTACAAAAAAAACTAACTTATTGTAAATTATCAAGAAAAACTAAAATAAAAAACCACAATTGTGAATCAAGCCAATATGTTTTAAGAAAACACAATGGCATTGATAAGTAACAATTTATATTTTTATCAAAAATAAGTGGCATTGCTTCGTAAGGTTTCGCTTTAACTCTATGTTTAAAAGCTTTACGAAAATGGCGTGGAATTTAATCCTAATCTATTTTAATCACTTATTTTTTGTCGTCAAAAGACGTTAAGGGGGCAAATTTTACCGCTTGATTGCTTGGCAATTCGTGGGTGGTTTGCAGTCGCCAATTGTTGTCTGGGTTATGGACGATGATATAATATTTGCCTTTGCCATCGTCTAGTTGTACTTGCCCTGTGTAGGTGATTTGTGGCGAATTGGCTTGACGTTTGATAACAAAATCACGGTCTTTTTGGATTTGGGTGGCGTGCGAAATTTGTACATTTAATGTATCAGGGATTTTAAAATCAGGTGATTGGCTGGGGTGTAATACAAAACTGACATTTTGTTGGTTAATTGTCATTTCGCCTGATAATTTTAAATCATGTGCCAATTTATCTTTTGATACATCTGCGTACAGGGTTTTGCCGTCCATATACCAGTCATCACGCACGGTAGAATCTTTGATTTGCACCGAATAAAAAATAAACCAAATACAGGCAATGACCACAAATACAGGAATGCCAATGACAAAAATCCAAACCATATAATTTTTGTACCAAAGTTTTGAGATGGGTTTTTGTTGGGTATCGGTTGAATTTGACATAACATTTCTCAATTTTTTTAAAAGTATTATTATAACAAAAAATCATTATAACAAAAATTCGCACAAAATTTTTTATAAAACTATGAAAAAAGCCAACTTTTTATCAAGTTGGCTTTTATAAAAATCAACATTATTAATCTGTGGTAAAGACATTTTCTTTAACAGCTTTATATTTACCACCATCATCAACGCTGACAACCTCAAGCTGAATTGGTGTTTTGCTTTGGGTAATCACTTTAGGGTCGCCGATAATACTGATTGGCATATCATAACTCTCACTTGGCTCAAGTGGAATGGTTTTAAAACGGCTGTCTAAACTCAAACCATCTTGTGGCAACAGACGAATGCTGTATTCGTGTGCCTGCTGAGTTTTGTTGGTAATTTTAATAATATAAGTATTTTCCACCATGCCTTGAGCGTTCACCGATGATAATTGGTTACGGTCTCGGCGAATGTCTAGCTGTAACGGCACACGACCTGATAAGGTAAAAATCGCTCCTGCAAATAATGCTGTCAAAACAAACATATAAGCAAACAAACGTGGACGCAAAATCTTACTTGGTTGATTTTCTTCTAACTGACGCTCAGTAGAATAACGAATCAAACCACGTGGCAAACCGACCTTATCCATAATGTCATTACACGCATCAATACACGCTGCACATTGAATACACTCAACTTGCAAACCATCACGAATATCAATTCCAGTCGGACACACCTGCACACACATTGTGCAGTTTACGCAGTCGCCAAGACTTGGGTCTTCTTTGCCTTTTTTTCTTGCCCCACGTGGCTCGCCACGCTTATAATCATACGACACAATCAAAGTATCTTTGTCAAACATTACACTTTGGAAACGACCGTAAGGGCAAATATGCGTACACATATGTTCACGCATATAACCTGCATTAATATAAGTACAAAACCCAAAAATAAACAACGAAGTCCAAGTTAGCGTACTCCAGTTTGGCACAGGAATACCCGCAAGCGTTGCCCAACTATGGTACATATAATCCGTACCCACCGCATAACTGGTAAAAGTCGTTGCCGTAATAATTGCAATCAACACCCAAATAACCTGAACAATCCCACGCTTGAGAATCTTCTCACCATTCCAAGGCTGTTTATCCATCTTAAATTGCTTATTACGCTCACCAATCACCAACTTTTCAGTATATTGATACATATGCGTCCAAATCGTCTGCGGACACGCATAACCGCACCATACACGACCTGCATAAACCGTCACAAAAAACAACGAAAACGCCGCAATAATAAAGAAAAACGCAAAGAAAAAGATATCTTGAGGCAAAAATGTCATGCCAAAAATATAAATACGTTGTCCTGTAAAATCAAACCAAATCGCCTGACGACCTTCATAACGAATCCAAGGCAACACCAAAAACAGCACAAACAAAAAATACATACTGACAACACGGATATTTTGATAAAAACCTGTCACAAAACGAGGGTGAACCCGCTTTTTAGTCGCATCAATCTCATGTACAGGAATATAATTATTATCAGCCATAATATTATCCTATTTTATTCAAATAAAGACTATATAAATAACAAGCTAGCAA
>CAKMOY010000127.1 GCA_927911235.1 uncultured Moraxella sp. | reverse complement strand
ATTTTATTTGGTGAAATACTACCAATATGGTGATGATTTCTGATAAACTAATACGGCATGGTTTGTTTCGTGTTTTTTTACTGCTTTTGCTCTTTTGGGTTAGCATTTTCTTCTGTTGTTCTTTTGTGTATGTTTGCAATAGTCGTCTATGTGGCAGTATAGTGCTTCGAGGTTGTCCATGTAAGAAGTCCTTGTTAGGGTTGTTTGTGGTGAATTTACTTTAACATATTGGGCTTCTTTTTTTTAGTTTTTTCTTATGTCGAATTCAGGTTAATTACAGGGCTTATCCAAAACAACACGCCTTGGATAATCATTGGTTGCGGGCTTTGGTTATTTGTCCATTATCATTTTGACATTGTTAAAAAAATCCAACCGCAACCAATATAGACAACAGCGTCACGACTGGCTAGAGCATTTTTTTGACATTTGTGAATTGTTCATTGAATTGCCGATTGCAATCATTCGTTTTATCATTGGTTTGTTTAAACACCTTGATAATTTTATTGATTTTTAAATTAATTTTTAAAAAACAGTAAAAAACCAAACATTTTAACCCCATTTTTCCAAAAAAAGATGTTTTCATTATGAAATTTGTGTTATCATATCGTTATAGTAAACTAGTACATTGAAACTTTTACAACACACTTTTTTGGAAAAAAATTATGAAAACCTTATCAACTTTTCGTTTATCTTTATTAACCGCAGTCGTTGGCGTAACCTTAAGTGCTTGCTCGCAACCGCAAAATAACCAACCGCAAAACAAAACAGAAGCGACCACCAGCGACAAGCCTGCCAAAACCGTTGCCATCACTGCCATCGTGGAACACCCATCACTTGATGCCATTCGCCAAGGCGTGATTGACGAAATCGAGTCGCAAGGCTATAAACAAGGACAAAATTTAAAAGTCAATTTTCAATCCGCACAAGGCAACACGGCAACGGTCGCCCAAATTTCCAAGCAATTTGTCGCTGACAATCCAGATGTGATTGTCGCCCTATCCACGCCATCGGCACAATCTATGGCGGCGGCGAGTAAAGATATTCCGATTGTCTATACAGCGGTGTCAAATCCTGTGGCTGCCAAAACTGATTGATGAAAATAACAAACCCACACAGGCGAATATTACAGGTTTATCTAGTCAGTTACCACTTGCCCCACAGCTTGATTTTATTCAACAAATTTTGCCAAATACCAAATCTATCGGCTATGTTTACAGTGCTGGCGAGATGAATTCGGTATCGTTAAAAAATGATTTAAACAAAGAGTTGCCAAAACGTGGCTTAAAATTGGTAGAAATGCCGACCAATCGACCAAACGAAATCGGCATGGCAACCAAAGGCTTGGACGGCAAAGCCCAAGTGATTTACACATCGCTTGATAACAATGTCGCCTCGTCTATGGAGTCTATGGTGGAATCTGCCAATACGCTCAAAATGCCGATTATCGCCTCTGATGAATTTAGTGTCAGACGCGGGGCGGCGGCGGCGTTGGGCGTGAATGACTATGACTTTGGGCGAGCGACTGGCAAAATGGTGGTAAAAATCCTTGATGGCACGCCAATCACCCAAGTTGCCCCTACGGTGATGAATGATTTAACACTATATGTCAGCCCAAAACACGCACAACTGCAAGGTTTGACTTTCCCAGATACGGTATTGCAAAAGGCTGTCAATGTGGATACCACGCCTGCCAAAGAAGTGAAAAAATAATCGCTTAAAAAAATAAAAAAGGGTGTTTCAAAATAGATTGAAACGCCCTTTTTGGTTGTTTGGTCGGAACGGCGGGATTTGAACTCGCGACCCCTTGCACCCCATGCAAGTGCGCTACCAGACTGCGCTACGCCCCGAATAAGTGGTTTATTATAAAGGTTTTTTGGGAATTTGCAAGAAAATTTATGATGAAAAATGGCGAATGATTGCTAAGATTTGCTTTAATTCTTGTTGTTTCATTGTGTTTTCCATATATTCCCAGTTGAGTTGTCCTTGTGTGTCTGTTGGTAGCATAATGGTTTCTCTTTTTTAATACGTTTATCATTAATTTCACGGTTAAAGGAATATTTTTCTTCCAAGCGTTTGAGAAGTGTTGCCAAATTTGACTTCCTCCCCTCCCTATCGTTCGGGGATTCCTGCTCCCAGACGGTCAAGCCCGACCGCAAGAATGTTCTTACTGGCATTGATATCTCTATCATGCCATGTGCCACACTTCGCACAAGTTACTGCAAGCGTAGCTCTTGTCTTGCGAACGAGCAAAGCAGTGCTTTGCTTAATTCGTTCTCATCTCTTATTCGCAAACCTGCTCTACCTTTCGGACTGTTGCTGTCGATTTGACTGCAACACGAACAAGTTTGGGTAGTGTATCGTTCATTTACGATTTCAAAACGGCAACCTGTGTTCTCGCATTTGTAGGTCAGTTGTCGTTTGAGTTCAAACTAACCTGCGTCATATACTGACTTGGCTAGTTTGCCTTTTTTGCTGTTGAATTGGGTGGTTTTCACATCACCTACCACGATTAGGGCGTTGTCTTTGACTAATTGGGTGGTGAATTTGTGGATGAGGTCTTGGCGTGTATTTTTGATTTTGGCATGGATTGCCTTAACACGTTGTTTTTGTTTTTGGCTCTTTGAGCTATGGCTAACTCTTTGGCATATTTGAGCGTTTGCTTGATTGTGAGCTTGTCACCGTTTGAGGTGGTGGCACTTTCTTTTAATCCTAAGTCTATGCCTAAACTACCAGTACCGCAAGTAGTTCTAGGGTATTCTTTGACGGTGATACAGGCATACCAACGGTTACGATTGTCTTGGACGACCTCAAGGGTGTTGATTTGATATAGGCCAAGGTTGTAGCTGTCCCATAGGTCAATAACTAGCTTTTGTCCTTTGGCTAGGCTTAGTTGTAAGGTGGATTTTAAGCCTTTTTTTACCCGTTTGGTGTGTGGCAATGTGTTTAATAGCCGATTGTTTAAAAGGTAGCCAACCTAAGCTTTTACGCTTAGAGTTTGGGTTGTTGGTTTGCCATGATAGTTTGGCTTTTTTGAATTGCTTACGGCTTTTGGTGTGGGTTTCGTTGATGGCTTGTATGGTTTGACTATGCAAGCTAAGTAATTCACCGCTACCTTTGGTGTATTCGTTTAGGTCGTAAGCACTAAAGAATTTGCCAGTCTTTTGTAGGTGATTGTAACTCAAGTCATTGACGTAGTTCCATACGAAATTCACCGAACCGCTTAAATTTCTTCTTCGGTAAACATTTTTTCGTCCTTTTAAAGAGGGATATCAATTCTTTGTTAATTTAAAAAAATAAAATTTTGTTGTGTTTTTTGTTAAACATGGGTTTTTGTTGTTAAATTTAAATTTTTCGCCACCAAATCGCCACACGCTCGCCCAGTCGCAAAGCACGCCGTCAGCAAATAACCGCCAGTCGGTGCGTCCCAGTCTAACATTTCGCCACAGCAGTAAATATTGGGGTTTGCCGTCAGTTGAAAATGCTGTTGTAAATGGCTTTGTTTAACGCCACCGCCACAGCTAATCGCCTCATCAATCGGACGAAAATCGTCAAAATCAATGGCTAAATGCTTGATAAAACTTGCCATTTTGTCGTGATTGTGCCAGTCGGATTTTGGTGTACATTCCCGTAATAACGCAATTTTGACAGGGTCTAATCCCACTTTTTTCCAAAGTGTATTTAATGATAACTTTTTGTTTTTATTTAATATTTGCAAAATTTTTTCATGCGAAAATTGCGGTAACAAATCCACATTTAACGTCATTTTGCCGTTTTGCTCAAGTTGTTGGCGTAAGGCAAGATTGTTTTTATAAATCAAACCACTTTCAAAACCATAATGGCTAATTACGATATCACCTTGATTTTGTTCATCTTTTTTATCAACCCAAACATTAACACGCTTTAACGCTTGTCCAAAAACAGCTTGCATAAAGGGCGACCACATCCGACAAATGCCGACATTACTGGCGTAAAAAGGGGCGATGGCGTTGTCATCTAGCCAGTTTTGCCATTCGCCTGTACTGCCAAGTTGTGGGTAGGACAGTCCGCCACACGCCAAAATGATTGCGTCAAATGGTTGGCTAAATGTTTGGCTAGCTATTTGATTAAATTTTGTGTTAGTGGGTTGATTTTTATCAAGATTTTGGTTGTGAAAGGTCGCAATATTATTGTGAATATCCACGCATTTATGCCGATAAAAAAACTGCACGCCATGCGTATGTAAGTCTTTGAGCCAAGCACGCAGTAGCGGTGAGCCTTTCATCTGCACAGGAAAAATGCGACCAGACGAACCGACATAGGTGTCAATGCCGAGCGATGTCGCCCATTGGCGTATCCAGTCGGCGTTGTATTGGGTGATAAAAGGGGCGAGCCAGTCGCTTGGCGTGTAGCGGTTGATAAAGTCGGCGAGCGGTTCGGCGTGGCTTAGGTTTAAGCCTGTTTTGCCTGCCATCAAAAACTTGCGACCAGCACTCGGCATTTGTTCAAAAACATGAATGTTTATGGCAAAATCTTTGAGATAATCGGCACACATCAAGCCTGCCGAACCTGCTCCGATAATGGCGACTGTCGGTAAATTTTTTGCGTTGTTATTATGAGTGTCTGTCATTCAGTTGTTAATCGTTTGGTTTACCATTGGCAAATGCCACACACTTTGCCATATCATCTGCCTTTGGTGTGTTTAAAAGTTGTAAATTGTGAATAATGCTTTCATAAACCATCAATGTCAGTGATTGACGTGGGTCTTACCGTCAAATGCACACTGCGATAATTTCACGTCGGCACTTCTTTGTGGGTTTTTGCTTTGTCTGGATACCAATTTGGGCTGATGTAATGCCCTGTATCTTGAAAAATTACCAACCAATTTTTTATCGCTATTGGTTAAATTTTGTTCATAAATCGGATTGATTTTGGCAACATGACCAACCAAACAGTCGTATTCACTGCCATCATCTTGCCAAATGAGTGGCGTGTGGCAAGCCTCAAGCGTATCACCACTTGCCACAGCGATGGTGGCAAGTGGAAATTCTGTCATCAAGGTTTTGATGTTGTCAAAATTTTGTTCTTTAAAGGTGGAAAAGACTTTCATTTTATGCCAATGTCGCCCCCACCACCATATTATCTGGCAAAATCACCACCGTCAAATTACCGTCTTTTTCAGCCGACAAAATCATGCCTTCCGATACGCCAAACTTCATTTTGCGTGGGGCAAGGTTGGTTACGCACACCACTTTTTTGCCACTTAGCTCTTCAGGTTTATAAAATTTGGCAATACCGCTAAACACATTGCGAGTTTTTGGCTCGCCATTTTCGTTCACATCGCCCACATCTAGGGTAAATTGCAATAGCTTATCCGCCTCTTCAACAGGGTTGCATTCCACCACATGAGCCACTTGCATTTTGACTTTGGCAAAATCATCAATGCCGATAAATTCGCCTTGTGTTTCAGTTTTTTCCACTTTTTTATCCTTCTTTTTCTCTGCCTTTTGTGGTTCTGGT
>CAKMOY010000126.1 GCA_927911235.1 uncultured Moraxella sp. | reverse complement strand
ATCAAATTTTACAAGATCTCAAACAAAAAATATCCACATGAACCCGAATTTATCCAAGCGGTTGAAGAATTATTAGAAGACATCGCACCTATGTATGATGACAACCAAACTTATCAAGATTTGGATATTTTGGGACGTGTTACCGAGCCTGACCGTATGTTTTCATTCCGTATCAACTGGGAAGATGACAAAGGCAATATTCAAGTGAATCGTGGCTGGCGTGTGCAGTTTAACAATGCGTTAGGACCTTATAAAGGTGGCATACGTTTTCACCCAACGGTTAGCCCATCAGTGTTAAAATTTTTGGGATTTGAACAGATTTTAAAAATGCGTTGACAGGATTGCCAATGGGCGGTGCAAAAGGTGGCTCTGACTTGACCCAAAAGGCAAATCGGACAACGAAATTCGCCGTTTTTGTTACGCCTTTATGCGTGAGTTAGCCCCTTATGTCGGTGCAGATATGGACGTACCTGCTGGCGATATCGGCGTGGGCGGACGTGAAGTGAACTATATGTTTGCCATGTACAAAAATATGAGTCGTGAATTTACTGGCGTATTGACAGGTAAAGGCGTTGGGCATGGTGGTAGTTTAATCCGTACCGAAGCGACTGGCTTTGGTTTGGTGTACTTTTTAGAAAATATGCTAGACACCGCCAATGACACCATCACCGACAAAAAAGTACTGATTTCAGGTGCAGGCAATGTCGCAAGCTACGCTGCCAAAAAAGTGATAGAATTGGGTGGTAAAGTGATTACACTCTCAGACTCCGTTGGTACATTGCATGATGCAGAAGGCTTTAGCCAAGAAAAAATTGACTGGGTCATCGCCCAAAAAGCCAGCCGAAAACCTTTAAAAGATTATGTCCAGAAATTTGGTGGTGAATGGCTAGAAGGCAAACGCCCATGGGCAATCAAAGCCGATATCGCCCTACCCTGTGCCACCCAAAACGAAATCAACGCCACCGATGCCCAAAATCTGGTGGACAATGGTGTCAAATATGTTGCCGAAGGGGCAAATATGCCAAGCGATGCTGATGCCATCAGCATTTTCCAAAACAACAACATCATCTACTCGCCAGGCAAAGCATCTAACGCAGGTGGTGTCGCTGTATCTGGACTAGAAATGTCGCAAAACTCAGTCCGCCAATACAGCAGTTTTGAAACTTTGGATAAACAATTACAAGACATCATGAAAAATATCCATGACGCTTGCGTAGAATATGGCACATCTGACGATGGCAAAATTGACTACAAAAAAGGTGCAAATATTGCAGGCTTTAGCCGTGTGGCTGACTCATTGGTTAATTATGGTATTTTATAAGCCCTTTTATCATACAATCAAAAAAGCCTTAAACGTGTGTTTAAGGCTTTTTTATAGTTTAATAAAAAATTTGGCAAAATTAGGTAAAACGACGCATACTCAAATTTGAAATAATATTTTCAGCATCTTCCCAACGGGTTTTTGAATCAGGTGCACCGAGCAATACCACGATAGAAGGGCGACCATTAACATTGGTTTCAAATATCACACAGTTACCCGCTTCACGGATAAAACCTGTTTTTGAAAAACCGATATTGTAAAGACCATCACGCACCATATAGTTGGTACTTCTTGCTGAAATGCTACGATAACCTGATGACACATTGTTCACGTCAAAATTACGGTTTGGCGTGGTAGAAAATTGGCTAATCAAATTATGACGATATGCCAAACGTCCCAAAATCGCCAAATCTCGTGGCGAAGACACATTGCGAGCGTCCAAGCCCGATGGGTCATAAAATACGGTTTGGGTCATGCCCAAATCACGGGCTTTTTGGTTCATTTTTGCCATAAAACCATCATAACCCAATGGGTCGGTACGTGCCAATGCTTTGGCGGCTGGATTTTCTGATTTCATCAGCATCATCAGTAGCATTTCGGCACGGTTCATTTGGTCGCCGACTTTTAGGCGGTCACTGCCTGATTTTTTTGGCGTTTTAAAATCCAACGAATCCACGGTAACAATATCGTTCATGTTCGCACCCGACTCTGACACAACCAAAGCCGTCATCACTTTACTAATAGAAGCGATTGGACGTGCGACATCGGCATTTTTTTCATAAATACCTGACCTGTCAACGCATCAACCACCAACGCACCTTTTGAATTAGCATAATAATAGCTACTATTTGACCAGTTACTATTGGCATTATTTGAGTAGCTATTTTGGTAATTGTTTTGATAATTGGTTTGTGGAGCGACGCTGACCGTTTGCGTGGTGCGAGTATTGCTACTCACATCGGTATTATTATACATAATCGCTTTGGCTTTGTTTAAGCTATCTTGACTACCCCAACTGATTTTGGCTTGACCTGATTGCAATGCTAATTCAGAATGTCCTTGTATACTTGCGACTGCAAGTACGCTGAATGCAAAACTGCTTGTTAAGAGCTTTTTCATGGCTTGACCACCGTATGTTAACCGTATATTAAAAAATAAGAACCTGTATTCATAACGTTTTGTCAAAAAAGTGTTTGTTAAAAATTGTAAAAGTTTACTGCGTAATATTGTGAATACAGGTCCTAAAGACGAAACAAAGAACATACACCCAAGTTTGACAAAATGTGTGATAGGTTCTTTTTATAAGTTTTTAGTATCAATATCTTAAGTTTTTTTAATAAATTTTGGCAAAAACGTTAAGCGAGATACTTCATTTTTTATTGTAATGAGGCAAACTCACAAAGCAAAACAAAACCGATAAACGGTATTTTTTTATACAATTTTTAGCAAATCTGTTACATTTTTTTAAGATATCTTTTTAACAAAACAATTAATTGGTATTTTGTATCTTTTCCACACGGTACAAGCCATTTAAATTTGCCAATAAAATGGACAATAAAATACCACAAACACAAACAAATACCAAATATAATGCTGGTGCTAATGCCAGTTGTGGCGATATCAAAGTCAAGAAAAAGGGTAGCGATGCCCCTGTGATGGCGTACGCCAAGTTATAGCCCAAAGTCAAGCCTGAGCAACGCACTTTGACATGAAACAGACGCACACAAACACTCGGCACCATGCCAATGACCCCA
>CAKMOY010000125.1 GCA_927911235.1 uncultured Moraxella sp. | reverse complement strand
TTTATCTATACGATTTTTTCGCCTTTTTTTTATATACTAGTCATTATTATTTTTTTGTTTGTTTTATACAAATTGTTGTAAAATTATGTCAATCACACCTTAAAACCCTTGCCAAATCAAACACTTGCCTATACTGATGGTGCGTGCCGTAGCAATGGTTCGGCTGACGCAATCGGTGGTTTTGGTGCGGTTTTGGTGTTGTCGACAGGCGAGCAAATTGAATTATCTGGTGGCGACACCCAAACCACCAACAACCGCATGGAGCTGTTGGGGGCGATTGTCGCCTTAGAAAACAGCCCAACCCATCTGCCGATTCAGCTATGGACGGATTCTAGCTATGTCAAAAAACGGCATTACCACTTGGATTCACAGTTGGAAAAAAAATAACTGGCGAAAAAACAGGCAACAAACCTGTGCTAAAACGTGGATTTGTGGCAACGCCTTGACACCGCTTGCCAAAATCGTGTCATTGATTGGCAATGGGTCAAAGGACACGCAGGACATGAAGGCAACGAGCGAGCCGATCAACTTGCCAATCAAGGCATTGACAATTTGCCAAACAAATTTAATAAAACCATTTTGCAAAATAGCCAAACTACCGAACAAAATTTTATGAATAATCCGAATCATACCACTGCAACCGCTCCAAATTTTGACAATTTGCCTGATGATTATTATCAAAATTATGATAACTTGCCACCGCAAGATTTTGATAATTTGGCGGATTTTGATGATTTTAATCCCAATGATTTTGACAACGCCATGTCAGATGATGAACAAGGCGATTTTTTGTTAAATCAATTGGACGATCCGAGCCAACATTTGCAAAATAATACTGTTAATAACAATCTGTTAGATGAAAATGCCGAGCTAAATGATACAGAAACGGCAGACACAGAAACGGACGATTTGGACGACACGTCATCAGACGGTACAGGCAAAAAAAAGCAAACCAAACAGAAAAAACCACCGCAGAAAATGCCTTTAGCCGAGCGGTTTAAACCTTTTGTCAATGAAAACGAGCAGTTTGTCGCCCAAAATGATGATTTGGTAAACCAACGTCCAAATTTTGATGGCAATACCCAAAGCCAAAATAACAGCTTTGTGCCGTTGTTGCCGATTGCCAAAAATCATGGTGTTGCCAATCGCCAGTTGATACTGGATACCGAAACCACAGGTTTTGATTTTCAAAACGGCGACCGTATTATTGAAATTGGGGTGGTAGAGCTGGTGAATCGGCGGTTTACAGGCGAAAAACTGCATGTTTATATCAATCCATTGGTTGAGATGAATGAAGATGTTATCAAGGTTCACGGTATTCATGACGCATTTGTCGCCGATATGCCGACTTTTGAGCAAGTCGGACAGGCGGTTTTTGACTTTTTGGCTGGGGCGGAGTTGATTGCTCACAATGCCAACTTTGATATGGGCTTTTTGCAGGCAGAGTTTGCCCGTATGGGTTTGCCAAATTTTGACAATCAAGTCAGCGTGACCGACAGCCTTGCCATTGCTAAACAAATGTACGCAGGGCAAAGAAATACCCTTGATGCGTTGGTAAAACGCTTGGACGTGGGTAAACAAGACCGTACTTTTCACGGGGCGTTACTTGATGCCGAGATTTTAGCAGAAGTGTATCTTGCGATGACAGGTGGTCAAGTATCGCTTGGCATTGATGATGGGGCGACAGGGGCAAGTGGCGGTGTTGAACATCAACATTTTAGCCAAAACGTTCAGCGATTTTTGGCAAGTACCAGCGATGAACAGGCACATTTGGACTGGTTAAACAGTTTAAAACAAAAACACCCAACGCTTGCGAGCAATTGGGGCATAGTAGAAGAATCATCTGATGAAATAACCACTTAAGCCATATTTTTATCAAATTGGCGAATAGCCATAGACAATTATTCACAAACATTTTACAATAACCGCATTTAGCTTTTGTGTATTTATTTTTTAGGAAAAACCAGAATGACAAACAATATTGAAAAAATAACGGCTACCAATTTTGATTTACCATCATTGCATTTGTTGCGTCCAGAGATTGAAACGACTTTAAAAGATGCCGAAACACATCTGAGCGAGTTCAATGATGATATTGAGCAAGCCCCATTGTTGTTGGATTCTGTGGATATGCTTGCTCAAATGGCGAAGGTGTTGCGATTGATTAATTTGGAAGAAGGTGCGGTGTTGGCACAAGCTTTATCGCAGACCTTTCAACAATTGTATGACAATCGTGATGAAGACGAAACCGAAGCGGTGATGGACATCTCTGAAGGTATCATGGTGTTGGGTCGCTATGTGGAATTTGTGTTGTTAAAAGAGACGATTGAGCCGTCTTTATTGTTGCCTGTGATTAACAAGTTGCACAATCGTTTGGGCGTGTCGCCTGTTACGCTTGAGCAGTTGACCCATTCAAAACACAGTAGCCTTGTGATTGCTCACCCAGAGCAAAACTATGAGTCGTTGCGTGATTTAGGCATTGATAACAAAAAATTGGTAGAAGCCTATCGTTTGGGCCTGAGTGTGGCATTACCTGCCAAAGCACCAACTACTGACCCCAATGATTTACAAAAATTAAAAGCCATGCAGTCAGCGTGTGAAGCCATTTCACAGCGTTCTAATAGCTTGTTTTGGCAGTCGGCTGTGGTGGCGGTGTCCGATTTGGCACAGGCATTGCCTTTAAACAATGTACAAAAACGTGCGTTGATTTTTGTTGAGCAACAGTTTAACGATTATTTGCCTGTGAATGACTCTCGTTTTGCCGATTTGGTGCGTTTTGCCAGTACACGAGATGGGCAATTGGCACAAAAAATTCAACAACAGTTTGCGACAAACAGCCTAGATGCAACACAATTGGCGACCATGAAACGCTTTTTGTTTGGGCCTGATAGAGAATTAAGCAACACGCTAAACGAGCTGATTCAAGAAGAAATCAACGCCATCAAAACATCAAGCGATAACTACGCTCGCCAAGACAGCCTAAATAGCGAAGATGAGCTACAAGCCATGATAACACGCTTAAATGATTTAAGCCTTGTTTTTAAAACCCTAAATTTACAAGAAGCCAGTGATACATTGACCCAACAAATTTCCCAAGTCAAAGGCTGGTCGCAACCGACTCCTGAAGATTTTGACAGTTTGTTAGAAGGTTTGATGGTTGCCGAAAATGCGTCTATTTATTTGGCAAAAAGTCATACCCCCGGTGCGGTGAATTTGCCGATTTATAATAAAAAAAATCTCGTTATATCAACTAGATACTGCTTATTCAACTTTGATTCGTGAAGGGCGAGCGGGCATTGCAACCATTGAAAGTGCCTTTAACGAATATATTGCCGATAGCAATAAAGATGTCATGCACCTTGTCAATGTGCCTGAAATGATGAAAAATATCGCAGGAGCTTGCCAATTTTTGGGACTACATCAGTCTAATCGCCTGTTAAAACGTGCGGGCGACTATATGGAAATGTTGGTACAAAATGGCACGCATGGTATCTCACCAGAGCAACTTGCCAAACTTGCCGATATCGTGATGTCAGCGGATTATTATCTTGAAAGTCTAGAGATTAACAAACCTGCTGGACAAAATGCCATCAAAGTCGGTCAGCGTAGTTTGCAAAACTTGATGGTGGCATAATTTTGTACCAATATATTATTTATCAAAAGGTTGATAAAAAAGATATGTTCGCTTTTTTGGGCGAGCATATTTTTTATTATCAAAGTCAAGATTTGCTTGATGATGCGTTAAAAGTTGGCAATCCAAACATTTATTTAATCCAAAAAAATGACAATATTGTCTTGCCTGATGACGTGGTGTTTTTGGGTTTTCGTGAAAATTTAGCCAATATTTGTCAAGATGATTTTTATCAATTAAGCCGTGCATCACAAATTCGTTATTGGCAACAAACTCACTTTTTTTGTAGCCGATGTGGCACACGCACTACGCTTGAGTTGTTTGAAAGCAAAGACGAGTTGGCGACCACTTGCCCCAGATGTCTGTATCGGCAATATCCACGGATTCAGCCTTGCACCATTACGGCAGTTACTCGCAAAATCAATCAAAGAACTCAAATTTTATTGGCTTATCATAACCGAGCCAAACCCAAACAAGTGTATAGCTTGATTGCAGGGTTTGTGGAAGTCGGCGAAACACTGGAAAACTGCGTCAAACGAGAAGTGAACGAAGAAGTCGGATTGGTGGTGGATAATGTGCGGTACGTGGCAAGCCAACCGTGGGCGTTTGCCTCTAATTTGATGGTGGGTTTTGTCGCTGATTATGTGAGCGGTGAAATAGCGATTGATACTGATGAGTTGGCAGATGCCAAGTTTTTTGATTTGGATAATTTGCCAAAAACGTCTGATAAAGGGACGATTGCTTATGATTTGATTGAGTTTGTCAAAGCACAAGCAATCGGATAGAAGTTTTATTGCGTAACGGTCTTTCCCAAAATCACCACATCTGCCAAAAATCCATTCATATCACACACTTCGGGTAAATAGCCCCACTGCTCAAAGCCAAATTTTTTAAATAACTGCAAACTTGGCGTATTGTGTGCAAAAATTTTGGCAACGATTTGGCGAATTTCACAAAGCGGTGCAAGCGATAACAACACTTGCAACATCGTTTTGCCAATGCCTTTGCCTTTGGCATTTTCATGCACATAAATACTGATTTCACTGCTAATATGATAGGCGAACATCGGATACAAATCCGAAAAACTGCCATAAGCCAACACCTTTTGGCTATCTTGACAAACGGCAACAATAATCGGACGATTGGAGTTTTGGCAATGTTCATCAAACCAAACTTGCCGTTCGGCTAAAGTTAATGGCTGTAAAATTGCTGTGGATTGCTTGGTTTGGATACTTTGATTATAAATATCAACCAAAGTTGGCAAATCATCAAGCGTTGCCATGCGATACAAAATATGGTGGTGAACAACGGGTTCAAATTCGGGCATAAAAAATCCATTAATCTTGTTAACTATGTGGCGTACCATTATAAAGCTGAAAACTGATTAACAAAAGTCAATTACGAAAATAAATTGCTATTTTTGTCATTCCTTGTTATTTTAGCGACATTATTTTAACCCCATTTTCATTTTAAAAGGTTTTTGATATGACCCCGCCCAATGATGATTTGAACCAAAACACGAACCAAAACGCTGATGAACCCACCCAAAATACAGAACAAAATTTAGACAATAAACCCATCATGGCAGAAAATTCTGCACTTGAAAAAACTAAAAATATTGTTGAACCTAACCGACAAAACAACCCAACCGATGTGTTAGCAACAGCACCAAAACCCAAAAAATCGGTGTTAAAATGGTTATTATTGGGGACAGTGATATTGGCATTGGGCTTTATTTTTGCGGTGTATCAGACAGTTTTTAGCACGATTAATCAGCCCAAACAAATGATGACGGTGGAAAAAGGCGAAACTTATAACGGCTTGATTAACAAATGGTCAAGCAAACAACAGGGTTTTTTTTGTGTCGCCATTGGCAAAACTGTATGTCAAAATGCACGTCAAAAAACCACTACATTCTGGCGTGTATCAAATCCCTGAAAACCCCAGTTTTGCCACCATGCTAAATGTTTTGCAACAAGGCGAAAAAGTCGCTTTTGTCAAAGTGCAAATCATTGAGGGTAAAACTGCCAAAGATTTGTACAAAAATTTAATCGCCAACAAAGGTATCAAAAACGAAGTCATTCATGACAATCAAGTTGATGTCAAACAGCTTGGTATCAATCTGTTTGCCGAATACGCCCCCAATGGCAATTTGGAAGGCTGGTTTTCGCCTGATACTTATTATTTTAACGAAGGCAGTAGTGATAAAAAAGTGTTGGCAGATTTGTTTGACCGCCAGTACACCGCTTTGATGAAAGCATGGGAAAAACGCCAGCCTGATTTGCCGTATGCGACCCCTTATGAAGCCTTAATCATGGCATCTATCATTGAAAAAGAAACCAGCGTGGCAAGCGAACGTGGCGAAGTGGCAGGCGTGTTTGTCAATCGTTTACGCAAAAATATGCGACTACAGACCGACCCCACGGTGATTTATGGCATGGGCGAGCGGTATGATGGCAATATTCGCAAAGCCGATTTACAAGAAAAAACCGCTTATAATACTTATCAAATTGATGGCTTGCCACCAACGCCGATTTCGTTGCCGAGTATTGCGTCTATTGAAGCATCGTTAAATCCCAATAAAACTGATTCGCTGTTTTTTGTGGCGACAGGCAAAGGCGGACATAAGTTTACCAGTAATTTGTCTGACCACAACAAAGCGGTACAAGAATATTTAAAAGTGATGCGAGAAAAGGGGAAGTAGTATGATTACCAATGTAACCATTTTACCCAGTGGATTTATCCAATTACCGCCTTATTTTTTGGAAAAAATGGGGGTTGAAACTGCTTCTTGAAATCTAACCAAATCTACTTTATAATATCTAAATGAACAGATTAATTAGTATCAACGAAGCATCAAAACAACTAGGTGTGTCTATCTCAACATTACGCAGATGGGACGAAAGCGGTGTGCTTGTTGCCCAAAGAACGCCAAAAGGACACAGGCGTTACGATATTAGTAAAATCAATCCCAACCTACTACACGGCATAGGCAACAAAGACCGTAAAACAGTTGCCTACGCTCGTGTATCAAGCCACGACCAAAAAGACGACCTAGAACGCCAAATCCAAATATTAGAACTCTACTGTGCCAAACAAGGCTGGACTTATGAGATTATCAATGACTTAGGCTCTGGTATGAACTACCACAAAAAAGGGCTAAAACAACTACTTGACGGCATACTAAACAATGAAATTGGAAGATTGGTATTAACCCATAAAGACCGATTATTACGCTTTGGAGCGGAACTAGTATTTGCCATTTGTGAAGCTAGAAACGTTGAAGTCATCATCATCAATCAAGGCGAAAACCTATCCTTTGAAGAAGAACTCGCCCAAGACGTACTAGAAATTATTACCGTCTTTAGTGCAAGATTATACGGCTCACGCTCTAAGAAAAACAAAAAAACTGCTTGAAGCTGTTAAGGTAGTACTAGAATGACCCTAATACGTGGACACATCATCGCCCTAGACCCAACGAATAAACAAGCAACCTACTTTGCAAAGGCTTGCGGTGTGGCTCGTCTTGCCTATAACTGGGCGTTAGAGTAATTGGCAAAAACAATACCAAGCCGA
>CAKMOY010000124.1 GCA_927911235.1 uncultured Moraxella sp. | reverse complement strand
ATTGGTGGAGATGGATTTGCTTTGCCAGCTGGCAACCTTGTAGTTTTGATGTAACCATCAATCTTTTTAGCCATTGATAAACGTCCTAATGGTCGGGTGATACGCTTAAAATAAGCTCCCCCTGTGAAATAAAACTCTTATCAATACAAACCGTATTTTTAAACATACGTATTATAATGATTTTTTAAAAAAGGTAAAGCTTTGTTTTATTATTTTTGTATCAAATGATAACAAAACATTAATTGGTAACTTTTTCAACTTGTTTAAACTCAAGTTCTACAGGCGTTGGGCGGTTGAACACGTTGACCGTTAATTGTAAACGTGATTTTTCATAATCCACCTTTTCAACCAAGCCTCTAAACTCGGTAAATGGTCCATCAATCACCAATACTTCTTCACCTGGTTCAAACAAAGTTTTTGGACGTGGTTTATTTTCGCCTGTGTTCAAACGGTTTAAAATCGTGTCTGCTTCTTTTGGGGTAATCGGTGCAGGATTTTCAGGTGTACCACCAATAAAGCCCATCACACGTGGACAATCTTTGACTAAGTGCCAAGTATTGTCATTCATATCCATCTCAATCAACACGTAACCAGGAAAAAATTTGCGTTCGCTTTTACGTTTTTTACCATCACGCATTTCAATCACTTCTTCGGTTGGCACAAGTACCTGACCAAATGATTCTTTATATTCGCTACGATTGATACGCTCAATCAGCGAACGCTGTACTTGTTTTTCAAAACCAGAAAATGCTTGAACGATATACCAACGCATTGCTCACTTCCTATCTTTATTTGTAATCAACTTATTTACAATCAATATATAAAAACCCACATAGGTGGGCTTTTGCATTTTTTAACTATTTAATATAGTCGTTTTTATCCAATGATGAGTTGAATAATTTGAGATGAAACTAAATCCAATATCCAAACCAAACAAGCTAAAACCAAACTAACGACTGTGACTTGCCATGTATATTGAACCGTTTCATTTTTTGATGGCCAGGTTACACGACGTAGCTCAATACGAGAATCTAATAATAAGGTTTTAAATGCACTACCTTGATTGGTTAATGCCAAAGCAATTAAGGCAGAAATAATTAAAGCACCAATAACACCAATGCGTGTCCAAATATTATTAGCAGGTTGCCAATAAGCTGGTAAATATTGGTTTACCAAAGTTGCTAAAATTAAGGCAACAATAGCAAATAACCATAATGCAATATCTTTTGCAGAATGTCTTTTGGCAACTTCAATCGCAGCAGTTTTGTGAATAATTGTTGGTTCGCCAGACACCCTTTTGCCCTCAAGCTCTGCTAGTTTGTTTTCTAGCATTTTTTTCATAGGTTGTCCTATTTGACTTTTTTTTGACACATTTAAGATAAAAACATTTATCTTAACAAAAACGAATAAATTGGCAGGCGATGAGGGACTCGAACCCCCAACATTCGGTTTTGGAGACCGACGCTCTACCAATTGAACTAATCGCCTTTAATCGTTGGAATTTGGTATTATAAAGATATTTTGATAAAAAGCAAGTGTTTTTTATTAAAAATTTGATGATTTTTTTACCAGTATAAAACCCATGCTTCATTGGCTTTTAATTTTGGGTCGGCGTTGATTTTGTCTTTGAGTGCCAAGGCGGCTTCTTTGCCTTTTTCAGGGCCTACAACAACTCGTACACCACGGCTGGTTTGGCTAGTTTTGGCAGAATAACCTGCTGATTTGAGTTGTTTAACGATTTCATCGGCTTTTTTCTGGTCAGTTGCTAAGCTGACTTGTACTCCAAATGTGCCTTTAGCATCGGTTTTTTTGGCGGTTTGGCGTGCTTCTTTGAGTTTTTGTTGTGCCGTTTGGTATTGTTGTTTTTGTTGTGCTTCGGCTTGGGCTTGTTTTTGTTTAGCAATCACTTCTTGTTGACGTTTTTTGCTCTTTTTCGGTCGCTTCACGCTGTAGGCGTTTAATTTGGGCATCATTGGAATATTGATTTTTTCTCCTATGTTCAACGTGCTATTTTTATCCAAATTGTTCATTTGTGCCAAAGCTTCTACAGGTACATTATAACGGCGAGAAAGTTGAATTAAACCTTCACCACGCTGTACTTGATAGGTCGTTGGACGTTTGCTATTTTCAATTTTTTCTTGTTTTGATTTTTCTTGTTGTTTTTGGGCTTGTTCACGTTTTTGTTTTTCAAGCTGTTTTTCTGCTTGTTGCTTAATTTTTTGTTGTTCACGTTGTTTTACCAAAAGTCGCTGTTTTTCATCATCTTGGGCTTTTTGACGTTGTTCAGCAACTTGTTGGTTATTATCAATAATTTTAGCAGATGTTTGTTGGGTTTTGGTGTTACACTGTGAAAAGTAGGTTCTTCAGTTGTTTTTTTTTTCTGCGTCGGTTGGGCTAACGTCAAGCATTTGTGTGGGTTGTTGTGATACTTGGTTCGTTGTATCCATCAGTCGTGGCGTTACCACAGGGCGTACGATTTCATCTTCTTTGACATAAAGTTGATTTTCTGCACGAGATTTTGCCAATGCTGCTGCATCAATGCGTTGTTGTTCTGTCAAATATTTTTGAGCATCACGTTCTTGTGCCTCTACTCTGGCTTCTCGTTCTTTTTTCTTTTGAGCCAAGATATTTTGTTCTGTTTGAATATCCGCCGTCAATGGTTGTTCTTCCGTTGAGCTGTCTTCAGGTGCTTGCAACACGGTCGTTTCACCATTGGCAATTTGTTGCTTATCATTAATGACTTGGTTGACCGTTGCGTACAATAGCACGCTACCGCCCAATAAAACACTCGCTCCCAATATGGCTTTATTTCTCAATTTCATGATACAGTCCAAGTCATTTAAAATTACAATAGATATCTTGCTTATTATATATTAACGTAAAATGTTAAAATAATAAATATTTTTTTTGTTAAATTTCGGATAATGTGCGTTTTTTTATTGCATAATTTTACTTTGTAAAACTTCCGAAATCGTGTGAAACGAACCACAAACCAACATCAAATCATGTTTTTCACTTTGTAAAATAGCTTGTTCGGTTGCTTGTTCAAGGTTATCAACTACCACAAAATTATCAAAAAATTTAGCAAGTTTTGTTTGTAGTTCTGCTTTTGGCAAGGCTCTAAAAAAGTTGATTTCACCACAAAAGATTTTTCCAATCGGCAATGTTTGCAAATTTAACAAAACATTGTCTATATCTTTGTCCGCCAACATAGAAAAAATCAAATATAATTTGGCACTAGGAAATTTTTGTTGGTAATTTTGCCAAAAAGGCACAAATTGCGACAATAAAAAGCGTATGCCATGTTCGTTATGTGCGACATCAAACAACCATTGGCGGTCATGAATGATACGTTGGTCAAATCGCCCTGCCAAAGTAATGTTTGGCAATGCTTGTGCAATATTTTCCTGCGTGATGGTTAAATCACTTGCCAAAACTGCGGTTATCGCAGTCGCTGTGTTGTGCAAAGACAGCGATGGCAACGGCAAATCAAGGGTAACGCTGGCGTTGCTATATTGCCAACTTCCCTGCCCTGCTTGATAAAAATAATCGGTGCCAAATTGTAACAGTTTGGCTTGGTGTTGTTCAATCAACGGCAAAACCGTACTTGGCATATCCGTTTCACCATAAATTAGCGGAATATTCTTTCGTAAAATACCCGCTTTTTCCATGCCGATTTTTTCACGGGTATCGCCTAGCCAATCCACATGGTCAATGCCAACATTGGTAATCACAGCGACATCAGGGTCAATGATATTAACCACATCTAAACGCCCGCCAAGCCCTACTTCAAGCACCCAAACATCACATTGTTGTTTGCCAAAAATCCAAAAACTTGCCAACGTTGTCATTTCAAAAAAACGACAAGGTCAAACCACAATCTAGCCGAGCTTGTTCCACTTTGGCAAAAGCTTCAATCAAGGTGTTATCATCAACCATTCCACCGTTAATTTTAACACGCTCATTAAAATCAATGAGATGCGGTGATTGATACAAAGCTACTTTATAGCCTGCTTGCTCACAGATTTTGGCAATCGTGGCAGTCGTTGAGCCTTTGCCATTCGTCCCTGCTACCGTAAAAATATAAGTATTTTGGTAATCAATCGCAAGTTTGTCAAACACAGGCAATACTCGCTCCAAACCCATATCAATCGCTGATACGTGAATGGTGTGCATATAATCTAGCCAAGCATTTAACGAGCTATTTATCGTAGGTGTTTGCATAAAAAAATTCCAATCAAAATCTAGGACGTTTCCCTAATTTAAAACAAAGTATTTTAATGCTCTAAAAATGCCTAAATCTGGCAAAACGTCGTTAAATTGTTTGCTAATATTCCAATATTATCTGCACAATTTGCCTTGTTTTGCTGACGATTTAGTCAATTTTTAGACGCATTATCCAAATAGGGACACGCCCTAGTGTTTACGATTTTTTAATTTTGTCATTAAAAAAATAAAGAAAATCAAACCAACAAATAATGCCACCATTGCCAAAATCGGTGCAAAAATTGACAAAGCGGATAGCCCAATCGCCGTACCTGTTTCGGCAACAGATACCGCAGGATTTGCCAAACCGCCCGTTGTTGCGGTGGAGACCGCACGTGTCGCAGCCACCGAGCCTTTAATGCTAGCAGCCGCAACACCGCCTGCCACGATTGCCAACGCCCACGTCATCGCAGAGCTCATGTCAGTCAAAGTTGAAGCCATCACCAGCGTTCCTGCCACCCCTGCCAATGGCACGGCAATGGTATCTAACAAGTTATCCACCACAGGCACAAGATAGCTGACCGACTCCACAATACTTGCCACGCCCAAAATGATTAACGCTGTGATAGAGCCTGCCCAAGCCCAAGCCGCATTGAGCTCAATGATATGAAAATATGAGGCACAGCTTAACGCAAATAACGGCACAAATACCCGAAAACCAGAGCTTGCCGCCAAGCCAACACCCAACAAGACACTAAAAACCATTTCCATCGTCATGACAATTTCTCTTTTATTTTTAAAGCAATATTTAGAATCTGTATTCACAAAATTACGCAGTAAAATTTTACGAATTTTTTAACAAATATTTATTTGCTTTTGTATGAAAAAATGGCTAAATAAAAACCCCACAAACGTTTGGCTTATGGGGTTTTTTGAAAGCTCAATTCAAATTAGTCACGGTCAACCAATTCTACATAAGCCATTGGTGCTGCATCGCCATCACGATAGCCACATTTGATGATACGTAAATAACCACCTGGACGAGCTTTGTAGCGTGGTCCTAAAACGGTGAATAATTTACCAACAGATGCTTTACTACGTAAGCGACTAAACGCTAAACGGCGGTTTGCAACTGAATCTTCTTTTGCTAAAGTGATAAGTGGCTCAGCCACACGGCGTAATTCTTTAGCTTTTGGTAATGTGGTTTTAATAAGTTCATGTTCAAATAGTGAGTTCGTCATATTTTGGAACATAGCCTTACGATGGCTACTGGTACGACCCAGCTTTACTCCACTGTTACGATGTCGCATGGTCAATTTCCTTCAAGTTTAACGGCTACGATAAGAAAAACGGTCATCAACACGCAAATCAGCAGGTGGCCAATTATCAAGACGCATACCCAGCTCTAAATCCTTAGAAGCCAAGACATCTTTAATTTCTGTTAATGATTTCTTACCAAGATTTGGGGTTTTTAACAACTCAGTTTCGGTGCGTTGTACCAAATCGCCAATATAATAAATGTTTTCCGCTTTTAAGCAATTTGCTGAGCGAACCGTTAATTCCAAGTCATCCACTGGACGTAAAAGCACAGGGTCAACTTCTTCTTTTTCTTTCACAGGCTCTGGTGTTTGTTCTGCTTCTAAATCAACGAACACAGCGATTTGTTGTTGCAAGATAGTCGCTGCTTTACGAATCGCCTCTTCAGGGTCAATCGTACCATTAGTTTCAAGCTCAATCACCAAACGGTCAAGGTCAGTACGTTGTTCAACACGAGCATTTTCAACTTGATAAGCCACACGCACAACTGGGCTATAGCTTGCATCTAGTTTTAAACGTCCGATGGCTTTGCTATCACTTGATTCTTTACGAGTATTCGCTGGCTCATAACTACGTCCCATAGCAACATGAAGACGCATTTTTAAATGCCCACGCTCACTTAATGTACCCAAAACCAAGTTAGGATTGATAATCTCAACATTGTGCGGTAGCTCAATGTCAGATGCCAATACTTCACCTGGACCTTGTTTATCCAGTGTTAGGAATACTTCATTTTGGTCGTGTAGTTGAATTGCCAAGCCTTTTAGGTTTAGTAACAAGTCTAACACATCTTCTTGCAAACCTTCTAGTGTTGAATACTCATGGTCAACACCTTCAATCTCAGCTTCAACAACTGCCGCACCAGGCAATGAAGATAAAAGAATACGGCGAAGAGCATTACCTAAGGTATGCCCAAAGCCACGTTCTAACGGTTCGAGCGTGACTTTGGCTTGTGTTTCATTGACCGTATCCACATGAATGGCTTTCGGTGTTAGAAACTCAGTAGCATTTAGCATCATATGTCACCTCGACTTTTAGTTAGTATAAATTAATTATTTAGAATACAATTCAACAATTAAGTTTTCATTGATTTCTGCTGGCAATTCAGAACGGTCAGGTGCTTGTTTAAAAGTACCTTGTAGTTTACTGTGGTCTACTTCTAACCAAGCTGGTGTACCACGTTGTCCCGCTAACTCAATTGCGTTTTTAATACGTAATTGCTCTTTCGCTTTTTCGTGAACAGCAATCACATCACCATCTTGTAATTGAATTGATGGAATATTCACACGAACAAATTCGTCACGACCAGCTTTTTTAACCAAAATAGCACGGTGGCTGACCAATTGACGTGCTTCAGCACGTGTTGCACCAAAACCCATACGGTATACAACATTGTCTAAACGACGTTCTAACATTTGCAACAAGTTTTCACCTGTAGCACCACGCATACGAGCAGCTTCTTTATAGTAGTTAGAGAATTGACGCTCTAAAACACCATAAATACGTTTTACTTTTTGTTTTTCACGTAACTGTGCTGAGTATTCGGAAGTTTTGCTACGAGGGTTACCATGTTGTCCAGGTGCACGACCTGCTTTTTTGGTTTTTTTCTTCATACGCTTTTACACCAGATTTTAATTGTAAATCAGTGCCTTCACGACGTGATAATTTTAATTTAGGACCTAGATAACGGGCCATGAAAGTCTCCTTATACGCGACGTTTTTTCGGTGGACGAGTTCCGTTATGAGGAATCGGGGTTACATCGCTAATGCTGTTAATTTTATAACCCAATGCACCTAATGCTCTTACCGCAGACTCACGACCAGGTCCTGGACCTTTAACCAAGACATCAACATTTTTTACACCATATTCTTGAGCAGCTTTACCAGCGACTTCAGCCGCAACCTGTGCAGCAAATGGTGTTGATTTACGTGAACCACGGAAGCCTTGTCCACCAGCGGTGGCCCAAGCCAAAGCATTACCTTGACGGTCAGTAATGGTTACAATGGTATTATTAAAAGACGCATGGATATGTGCTACGCCCTCAGAAACTGAGCGGCGTGTTACTTTTTTGCGACTACGAGTGTCTTTTGCCATCTTTTAGCTTCCTAAGTTGATTATTTTTTAACTGCTTTGCGTGGACCTTTGCGGGTACGCGCATTTGTTTTGGTACGTTGACCATTAACTGGCAAACCACGACGATGACGCAATCCACGATAGCAACCTAAGTCTACTAAACGTTTGATATTCATCGAGATTTCACGACGTAAGTCACCTTCAGTCGTGTAGTTTGCAACTTCTGAACGAACAGCATCTAACTGTACATCATCTAACTGACTAATTTTAGTGGTTGGTGCGATATTGACTGCTTCTAAGATTTTTGCAGCAGTGGTACGACCAATACCAAAAATGTAAGTTAGTGAAATGACAGCGTGTTTGTTGTCCGGAATGTTTACACCGGCAATACGGGCCATTGACATTTCTCCAATTTCAAAGATAAGATGAAAATTTCATCTAACAATTATCTGTAATTTTAAAAAATGGTTATCTGCAAATTTTAAAATTACGACAAGTAGCGGATAATACATTATCCGCTAACTTTTTGCAAGCACTATTTTAGCCTTGACGTTGTTTATGACGTGGCTCTGAACTGCAAATTACGTGAACAACACCTTTACGGCGTACGATTTTACAGCTACCACAAATTTTTTTTACAGATGCTTGTACTTTCATTTTAAACTCCTAAAATAAATCCGTTGCATTATAACAACGAATAGTCATGATATTGATTGGTCATCAAATGTGCTTTAATTTGAGCAATAAAGTCCATAATTACAACAACACTAATCAAAACCGATGTGCCACCTAACTGGAATGGTATGCCAAATGCTGATTGTAAAATCATTGGCATCAAACAAATCACTGTCATATAAACAGCACCAATAAAGGTCAAGCGATTCAACACATGGTCTAAATAACGCTGAGTCTGCTGTCCTGGTCTAATACCAGGAATATATGCACCACTTTTTTTCAAATTTTCTGCAACTTCTTTTGGGCTAAATACCAACGCCGTATAAAAATAACAGAAGAATATGATTAAAGCAGCAAAAATTACCAAATATAATGGTTGCCCAGGTGACAAAACCAATGCCATATTTTGCAAAAAAGTTTGGAACATATTTGGATTGGCAGAATGCCCAACCCACTGCCCTAAGCTTGCTGGAAACAACAATAATGAGCTTGCAAAAATTGCTGGAATCACACCTGCCATGTTAATTTTTAATGGTAAATGTGATTGTTGTTGCGCGTAGATTTTACGCCCATCAGTCATCGGTTTTTGTGCATAATTTACAGGAATACGGCGTTGTGCTCTTTCAATAAATACAATCCCAGCCACAACCAGCAATGCCAAAATGACAAAAACAAACAACGCAATCATATTCATCTGCTCTTGTTGAACAGAGGTTATAGATTGTGTAATCACGGTTGGAAAAGTTGCAACAATACCTGCCAAAATTAACATTGAAATACCATTACCAATGCCTCGTTCTGTGATTTGTTCACCAAGCCACATCAAAAACATTGAACCTGCAACCAAAGAAGTTACAGCTGGCACATAAAATGTTAGTCCTGTTGAAAGGGTTAAATTTTGGCTGATTAATCCTGTACACATGCCGACAGCCTGCACGAAAGCAAGCAACAGTGTTAGTTGTCTTGTATATTTATTAATTTGGCGTTGTCCTGCTTGCCCTTCTTTTTTTAACGCTTCTAAAGAAGGAATCACAGCCGACATCATTTGCACAATAATCGAGGCAGAAATATATGGCATAATACCCAATGCCATTACTGACATTCGTTCCAACGCACCACCTGAGAACATATTAAAAAGTCCCAAAATGGTATTTTCATTGGTACGAAAGAAATTTGCCAGACTATCTGGGTCCATACCCGGAATCGGCACATGAGAACCAAATCTATAGACGACTAAAGCACCCAGCAAAAACAACAAGCGATTAAACAACTCATCATATTTACGAATAAAGCTTAGTGGGTTCATTGAGGCTGAATGCTTTGTCATGTAGGATTACTCCTCTATAGTACCACCAGCAGCTTCAATAGCGGCTTTAGCACCCTTTGTAACTTTAACACCTTTAAAAGTATATGCTTTTGTCACGTCACCTGACAGGATAATACGTACACGTTGCATATCATGACGAATAATATTCGCACCTTTCAAAGTTTCTAGGCTAACAACATCACCTTCAACTTGGTTTAGCTCAGATAAACGCACTTCAGCAGTTACCATCGCCAATTTACTAGTAAAACCAAATTTTGGTAAACGACGGTACAAAGGCATTTGACCACCTTCAAAACCTGAGCGAATACCTGAGCCTGAACGTGAAGTTTGACCTTTGATACCACGTCCACCAGTTTTACCAATACCAGAACCAATACCACGACCACGGCGTAATTTTGATTTTTTAGAACCTTCAGCAGGTGATAATTCGTTTAAACGAAGTCCCATTATGCTTCCTCCACTTTAACCATATAGTTAACACGGTTAACCATACCACGGGTAGAAGGGGTGTCTTCAACTTCTACAGTATGCCCAATACGACGTAACCCTAAACCTTTCAAACAAGCCTTATGGCTTTCAAGGCGATGAGAACTCGATTTTGTTTGAGTAACTTTCATTTTTTTCATGATAACTCACCTTATCTCTTAGCCCAAAATTTCTTCAACAGATTTGCCACGTTTTGCAGCCATTTTTTCTGGAGAAGACATTTCTTTAAGACCATTAAATGTTGCACGTACAACGTTTGCAGCATTGGTTGAACCATAGCATTTTGCCAAAACGTTTTCAACGCCAGCAACCTCTAAAACTGCACGCATCGCACCACCAGCAATAACTCCTGTACCTTCAGAAGCAGGCTGCATGTATACACGGCTTGCACCATGACGGGCATTGATTGGGTGTTGTAAAGTTGTACCATCTAATTCAACTGTAATCATATTACGTTTTGCTGCTTCTAATGCTTTAGAAATTGCAGCCGGTACTTCACGTGCTTTACCACGACCAAAACCAACACGACCGTTACCATCACCCACAACAGTCAATGCTGTGAAAGAAAAGATACGACCACCTTTAACCACTTTTGCAACACGATCAACGGCTACCAAGCGTTCTACTAAACCATCTGTTTGTTCAACTTTTGCCATGATTAGAACTCCAATCCATTTTCACGGGCTGCGTCAGCCAATGCTTTAACACGACCATGATATTTAAAACCACTGCGGTCAAAAGCAACTTTGCTAATACCAGCAGCTTTTGCACGCTCAGCAATCAATTTACCTACCGCAGTTGCAGCTTCAATGTTACTGGTTTGACCAGAGCGTAATGTTGCATCTAAAGTAGAGGCTTGTGCCAAAATCTCACCACCCGTTGGTGAAATAATTTGTGCATAAATATGCGCATTTGTACGGTTTACAGATAAGCGATTTACACCTAAACCACGGATATGTGCACGAGTTTTTTTAGCTCGGCGAAGGCGAGCAGCTTTTTTATCAAACATATCATTTCACCTTATTTTTTCTTAGCTTCTTTACGAGCGACATACTCATCGCTATAACGAACGCCTTTGCCTTTATAAGGCTCAGGTGGGCGATAACCACGAATATTAGCGGCTGCTTGACCAAGCTTTTGTTTATCGTTAGATTTTAACACAATTTCAGTCGCTGTTGGTGTTTCAGCAGTTACACCTTCCGGCAACACATATTCAATTGGTGTGAATAACCTAAGTTCAAGTTTACTTTGTTACCAGCAACAGCAGCTTTGTAACCAACACCAATCAATTGTAAACGGCGTTCAAAACCTTCAGACACACCTTTCACCATGTTGTTTAGTAATGCACGGGTTGTACCAGTGTGCATCCACGCTTCTTTGCTTTCTTTAACAGGAGAAACAGTCACAACGTTTTCTTCTTGTTTTAGCTCGACCAAATCATGCAGGCGTAAAGATAATGAACCATTTTTACCTTTAACTTCAACCTGCTGACCGTTCAACGCAACACTTGTACCATTTGGCAGTGTTACAGGGGCTTTAGCCACACGAGACATACGGGTAATTCCTATAAAAGTTAATAAAAAAATGAACAGACACACAAAATGTTGCCTGTTCGTGTAAAAATTGGATTATGCAACGAATGCAATAACTTCGCCGCCTAATCCTTGTTTACGAGCTTCACGGTCACTCATAATACCTTTATTCGTAGAAATAATAGCGATACCCAAACCTTGTTTGATACTAGGCAACTCATCTTTACCACGATATTGACGCAAACCTGGACGACTGTAACGTTTAATTGTTTCAATTACAGGTTTGCCTTCAAAATATTTTAATTCAATGCTTAGCTCTGACTTGCCTTTTGCTACTTCTTCAATACTTGCTGAAGCAACATAGCCTTCACTTACCAATAAATCTGCAATAGATTTACGTAGGTTAGAACTAGGCATCGTTACAGACGCTTTTTCAGCCATTTGTGCATTACGGATACGGGTCAGCATATCAGCAACGGTATCTTGCATACTCATAGTTTATCCCCTTACCAACTTGCTTTGCGAACGCCAGGTACATCACCTTGCATTACTTTTTCACGAATCATGTTACGTGAAAGACCAAATTTGCGGAAATAACCATGTGGACGACCTGTCAATGCACAACGGTTACGTAAACGAACTGGCGAAGCATTACGAGGTAATGCTTGTAGAGCAAGCATTGCATCTAGTTTTTCTTCATCAGTTGCATTAATGTCGCTAATAATTGCTTTAAGCTTAGCACGCTTTTCAGCATATTTAGCAACGGTCGCTTCGCGTTTTAATTCGCGATTAATCATACTTTTCTTTGCCATTTGCCTTAATCCTTGCTATTAGCCTTTAAACGGAAAGCCGAATGCTTTAAGCAACGCACGACCTTGTTCATCAGTTTTTGCAGTAGTGGTAATGGTGATATCTAAACCACGAAGACGGTCAATTTTATCAAAATCAACTTCTGGGAAAACGATTTGTTCTTTGATACCTAGTGAATAGTTACCACGTCCGTCAAATGCTTTGTCTGAAAAACCACGGAAGTCACGAATACGTGGAATTGCAATTGCAATAAGACGGTCTAAGAATTCGTACATTTGTTCGCCACGAAGTGTAACTTTACAACCGATTGGCCATTCTTCACGAATTTTAAAGCCTGCAACTGATTTGCGAGCTTTAGTTACGACTGGTTTTTGACCTGCGATTGCAGTCATATCAGCCAATGCACCTTCAAGTACTTTTTTGTCTTGAGCTGCTGCACCAACACCCATGTTTAAAGTGATTTTGGTGATTTTTGGGATTTCCATAACGTTAGTTAAGCCAAGCTCTTGTTGCAACTTTTGCTTAAGCTCTTCGTTATATTGTGTTTTAAGTCTTGCCATTACCAATACCCTCAGATGGTTATGCAGTCGCCACTACTTCACCAGATGAGCGATAAACACGTTGTTTTTGCCATCATTCACTTGGTAAGAAATACGATCTGCCTTTTGGGTTGTTGCATTAAAAAATTGCAACATTTGAAATATGTAAAAATGCTTCTTGCTCAATAATGCCACCTTCTTTACCAGTCATTTGATTTGGTTTTTGGTGTTTTTTAACAATATTGATACCTTCAACTTTTACACGGTCTTCTTTTACTGCTAGAATTATACCTTGCTTGCCTTTATCTTTGCCAGCAATTACAATCACTTGGTCGCCTTTGCGTAATTTAGCCATTGTTTACCTCACAATACTTCTGGGGCTAATGAAACAATTTTCATAAATTGTTCGCCACGTAGTTCGCGGGTTACTGGTCCAAAAATACGTGTTGCAATCGGCGCTTTGTTGTTGTTCAACAACACGGCTGCATTATCATCAAAACGTAGTACTGAACCGTCTGGGCGACGTACACCAAATTTAGTGCGTACGACTACCGCGTTCATTACATCACCTTTTTTTAACACGACCACGAGGAATTGCTTCTTTCACAGTCACTTTAATGATGTCGCCTACGGATGCATAACGACGATGAGAACCACCTAGCACTTTAATGCACATTACTCGTTTTGCACCACTGTTGTCTGCAACTTCCAGCATTGTTTCAGTCTGAATCATCGCGTTACTCCATAAATTGGCAAAACAAGTCTTGCCACAATTAGCCATTTTTAAAAGTGACATATTGTAGCAGTATTTGACTTGCTTTGCAATTATTACTAATTATTTTTAGTTAATTTAGATATTAACCGCTTTTTCAACAATTTCCACTAATGCCCAAGTTTTGGTCTTTGATAGTGGGCGAGATTGTTTAATGCGGACAATATCACCAATGCCACAAGTATTGTCTTCATCATGTGCATGAAGTTTTGTTGAACGACGAATCATTTTGCCATATTTGGCATGGCGAATACGACGTTCTACCAATACTGTGATGGTTTTGTCCATTTTGTCACTAATAACTTTACCAGTTACTGTGCCAATTTCTTGGTTGGTGTTTTGTTCACTCATGATTAGGCCCCTTGTTTTTCAGTAATAAGCGTCTTAATTTGAGCAATTGTGCGACGGTTACCTTTGATTTCATGGGTATTGCCTAATTGACCAGTAGCTTTTGCCATACGAAGACGAAACGCTTCAACTTGCTTTTCATCTAGTAATTGGGTCAGTTCTTCTACTGATTTTTCACGTAATTCACTGATCTTCATTACATTATCGTCCGTTTAACAATAGTAGTTTTGAAAGGCAATTTTGCAGCAGCAAGCTTGAAAGCTTCAGTTGCTAGCTCATCTGAAACACCTTCGATTTCATATAGCATTTTGCCTGGTTTAATTTCGCAGACCCAGTATTCTACAGGACCTTTACCTTTACCCATACGAACTTCTAATGGTTTTTCGGTAATTGGTTTGTCTGGGAATACACGAATCCAAATTTTACCACCACGTTTGATACGACGAGAAATCGTACGACGAGCAGCTTCGATTTGGCGAGCAGTCATACGACCACGCTCAATTGATTTAAGTCCGATTGTACCAAAAGATACGCTACTACCACGGTGAGCTAACCCCGTATTACGTCCTTTATGTACTTTACGAAACTTGGTACGTTTTTGGTTGTAACATATCTTAACCTCTGTCTTTAGCTGGACGCTCACTACGTGGGCGGTCGCTACGAGTGCGACGTTGTTTTTGTCCACGTGGTTGCTTTTCTTCTTTTACAGGATTATAAATGCGGTTCATACCGTCAAGAATTTCACCACGGAAAATCCACACTTTAACACCGATTGTACCGTAAGTGGTTTCTGCGCGTACGTTTGAATAGTCAATATCAGCACGCAAAGTATGTAGTGGCACACGACCTTCACGGTACCATTCTGAGCGAGCAATTTCTGCACCGCCTAGACGACCTGAAAGTTCTACTTTGATACCTTCTGCACCTGCTTTCATGCTATTTTGTACAGCACGTTTCATAGCACGACGGAACATCACGCGACGTTCAAGTTGTGAGGCAATACCTTCTGCAACTAAACGAGCATCTAAGTCAGGTTGAGTAATTTCTTCAATGCTAACTTGTGCTGGCACGCCCATGATTTTGTTTAAATCTTTTTGTAAAGATTCAATGTCTGCACCACTTTTGCCAATGATAACACCCGGACGAGCTGTTGAAATGGTTACTTTCGCAGTACCGCTTGAACGTTCAATGTTGATGTTGCTAATCATTGCGTTCACAGCTTTTTCTTTACCTGTATCACGGCTGTTTAATTTTTTCTCAATAAATTTACGCACTTGTAAATCATTGATTAAGTATTCAGAGTATTTTTTTGGCTCTGCGTACCAGTTAGCGTTAGCTTTACGAATAACGCCTAGACGAATACCAATTGGATGAACTTTTTGTCCCATGTTATACCCCTACTTTAACTGTGATGTGGCAAGTACGTTTGCTGATACGGTCAGCACGTCCTTTGGCACGTGGCATGATACGTTTTAACGTGATGCCTTCATCAACATAAATAGTAGAAACACGCAAGGTATCAATATCTAAACCGTTATTATGTTCAGCATTTGCGATTGCTGATTCTAGGCATTTTTTTACCAATTTAGCGGCTTTTTTGTTGCTAAATGTCAAAATGTCTAGGGCACGTTCGATGTCTTTTCCACGGATTTCATCCGCAACCAAACGTACTTTTTGTGCCGAAATGGCGGCACCGCGTAATTTTGCAGTTACTTCCATAGTTAGCACCTTATTTTTTTGCTTTCTTGTCAATGCCATGACCACGATATGTACGGGTTGGGGCAAATTCACCAAGTTTATGACCTACCATTTGTTCGTTTACAATAACAGGCACGTGTGTACGACCGTTATGAACAGAAATAGTTAAGCCGACCATTTGTGGAAGAATCATTGAGCGACGTGACCAAGTTTTGATTGGTTTGCGTGAGTTAGTTTCTAACGCTTGTTCAACTTTGGCAAATAAGTGCGCATCGATGAATGGACCTTTTTCAATGAACGAGGCATGAAATTATTCCTTATTTCTTATTGACGCGACGACGGCGGATAATCATGTTGTCAGTACGTTTGTTAGAACGTGTTTTAAGACCTTTAGCCTTTTGACCCCATGGGCTGGTTGGGTGTTTACCGAAGTTACGACCTTCACCACCACCGTGTGGGTGGTCAATTGGGTTCATCGCAGTACCACGAACGGTAGGACGAACACCACGCCAACGGTTTGCACCTGCTTTACCAAGTGATTTAAGGTTGTTTTCAGTATTTGATACTTCACCAATCACCGCACGGCAGTTTACATGGATACGGCGAGTTTCGCCTGAACGTAAACGTACGATTGCGTAAATACCATCACGACCTAATAATTGAACAGCTGCACCTGCTGAACGAGCAATTTGTGCGCCTTTGCCAATTTTTAGTTCAATGTTGTGAATAATTGTACCAATTGGAATACTACGCAGTGGTAAGCAGTTACCTGGACGAATTGGTGCAGTTTCACCTGAAATCACAGTATCGCCTTGTTGTAGTTTTTTTGGTGCAATGATGTAACGACGCTCACCATCCGCATATTTTAATAGGGCAATATGGGCAGTACGATTTGGATCATACTCAATACGCTCTACTACGGCTGAAATATTGTCTTTGTTACGTTTAAAATCAACCAAACGATAGTGTTGTTTATGACCACCACCAATGTGGCGAGTGGTAATACGACCGTTGTTGTTACGACCACCAGTTTTACCTTTTGACTCTACTAATGCTGCATAAGGACGACCTTTATGAAGGTGTGGATGCACCACTTTCTCGACAAATCGGCGACCTGGTGATGTCGGTTTTGCTTTTACGATAGGCATTGTAAATTATCCTTATTCGTTATCAGCCGCAGCGGTTTCCGCTACTTCTGCTACTTGAACATCTTGACCAGCTTTTAAGGTCACATAGGCTTTTTTGTAGTCTTGACGACGACCTACCGTGCGACCAAATCGCTTTGTCTTACCTTTAACGTTTAGGGTATTGACTTTGACTACTTCAACACCGTCAAACATTAATTCTACTGCTTTTTTAATCTCTTTTTTAGTCGCATTGGTGTCAACTTTGAAAACTTGCACACCAAGTGTATCGCCCAAGATTTGAGATTTTTCTGAAAATACAGGTGCTTTTAGTACCTGATACAGTCTTGCGTTATTCATGCTAACACTCCCTCAATTTCTTTGGCGGCTGCGACAGACATGATGACTTTGTCAAATGCAATTAGGCTGACTGGGTCAATCTCAGTGCTACCTAGTACATTGACGTGTGGAATATTGCGAGCAGCTAGATATAGATTTTCATCTACTTCGTTAGTTACGATTAACGCTTTTGGTGCGTTTAATTCTGCTAGCTTGCCGATTAATTCTTTGGTTCTTGGTGCTGATACTTTGATATCATCTACCAAAACTAGACGCTCTTGACGTACCAATTCTGCTAGGATACATTGCATTGCACCACGATACATTTTGCGGTTCACTTTTTGTGACCAATCTTGTGGTTTAGCAGCAAATGCACGACCACCACCGATCCAAATTGGGCTACGGATTGAGCCTGCACGGGCGCGACCTGTACCTTTTTGACGCCATGGTTTTTTACCACCGCCAGATACTTCGCCACGAGTTTTTTTGAGCACGGCTACCTTGACGACCACCTGCTAAATATGCGGTAACGACTTGGTGCACTAGGGCTTCGTTAAATTCACGACCAAATGCTACGTCTGATAGCTCAACCGCCGAACCTGATACTGTATTTAGATTCACGTTAATCCCCTTGATTAAGCTTTAACTGATGGGCGTACAATCACATCGCCACCGTTGGCACCCGGAATTGCACCCTTGATAACTAGGATACCTTTTTCAGCGTCAACTGAAATCACTTCTAAGCCTTGTACGGTTACACGTTTGTTACCCATTTGACCTGGCATTTTTTTGCCTTTAAAGACTTTACCTGGTGTTTGGTTTTGACCTGTAGAACCTAGTACACGGTGAGAAACTGAGTTACCATGCGTTGCGTCTTGGGTACGGAAGTTATGACGTTTTACGCCACCTTGGAAACCTTTACCTTTGCTTGTTCCAGTTACGTCAACGATTTGACCAACTTGGAATAAATCAGCAAGGATTTCATTACCTGCTTCACGACCTTCAAGTTCGCTGTCTTCTACACGAAATTCCCAAGTACCACGACCCGCAGCCACGCCAGCTTTGGCAAAATGACCTTTTTGGGCAGCAGTTACACGAGAATCACGACGAACACCTGTGGTTACTTGGATTGCTTGATAGCCATCTGTGTCTTGTGTTTTAATTTGAGAAATACGGTTGGCAGTAACTTCAACAACGGTAACAGGGATAGATACACCTGCTTCTGTGAAGATACGAGTCATGCCGCATTTTTTTCCGACTAAACTGATCGCCATGTTGTTAACCTCTTAATTTTTACTGTTATTCAAGATAGGTTTTACCCTATGGGGTTAGCCTAATGCGATTTGTACATCAACACCCGCCGCCAAGTCTAACTTCATCAGTGCATCCACTGTTTTGTCAGTTGGCTGAACGATGTCCACCATACGTTTAAATGTGCGAATTTCGTATTGGTCACGGGCATCTTTGTTCACGTGTGGTGAGGTTAAGATGTTAAAGCGTTCAATGCGAGTTGGTAGCGGTACTGGACCACGAACCTGAGCACCTGTACGTTTTGCAGTATCAACAATCTCTTGAGCTGATTGGTCAATCAGACGATGGTCAAAAGATTTTAGTCTGATACGGATTTTCTGGTTAGCCATGCCAGTAAGCTCCTAAAATATGGTTATAGATATGGGTTAATGTTATGCGTTGGGTGTTGATATGTTGTTATACAATAAAATCACTTACTTGCATCTTTTTAAAACAAAAAAATTCCAGTCTCACTTGCTATATTAATCAATAGCGGTGAAACTGTGTTTTTGTGTTTTGTGTCGCAATCAATGGAGCGACTGTATAAGGGTTTTTATTGATAGTTTGATGTTTGGCACACAACTATCACCCTGCAATTTTTTAAGTACAGCTATTATACACATTTTTTTGGATGAATGCAAGGGCTTTAATGGTTTTTTATATGTTTATTTCATTAATTAGATTTAAAATATGCTCTAAAAAATTAATCCAACAAAATATGATATTGTTCTTGATTAAAACGATTCTCAACTTCCAGCCCAATCGGTCGCCCAAGCAAATATTCAAGCTCGGCAATCGTATCCGCTTCACTACTTTGTAACAGCTCAATCACTGTTGCATTGGCAATCACAGTAAATTTTTTGGGCGTGTTATAGGTTCTGGCACACCGCATCAGCTCTCTGAAAATCTCAAGACACACGGTTTCGCTGGTTTTAACAAAACCTTTACCGCCACAAGTCGGACACGGCTCGCAAAGCTGTTGTTGCAGGCTTTCACGTGTGCGTTTGCGGGTCATCTCAATCAAACCAAGATTTGACACTTCGCTGATATTGGTTTTGGCATAGTCTTTTGACAGTTGTTCTTGTAAGCTTGCCAAAATTTTATCACGGTGTTCTTGGGCTTGCATATCAATAAAATCAAGAATGATAATACCGCCCAAATTCCGCAATCGCAACTGCCGAGCGATGGCATGGGTCGCTTCAAGGTTGGTTTTAAAAATGGTTTCTTCTTGTGAACGCCCATTAACAAACGAACCTGTATTGACATCAATGGTCGTCATCGCTTCGGTTTGGTCAATAATCAGATAACCGCCAGATTTTAAATCCACACGGCGATTTAACGCATTTTTTAGGTCGTCTTCCACCCTAAAAATATCAAATAATGTTTGCTCACTTTCGTGCAATTGCAAACGTGGATAAATTAACGGCACAAATTCTTTGGCAAATTGTCCGATTTGTTCAAAAATATTTTTATCATCAATCAACACTCGTTGGGTATTTTCACCAATAAAATCCCGAATCGCCCGCATTGGCAAAGATAATTCTTGATAAATCAGGGCAGAACGGTGTTTTTTGTTAAAACTGGCACGCCTTGCCTGTACCATTTTCCACAGTTGCAATAGATAATAAATGTCGGATTCTAATTTGTGGCGTGGCACGTTTTCGGTGGCGGTTCTGGCTATCAGACCGCCTGTTAAATTGACTTGATAAGCGATTTCGCTCAAATCACGTTTGAGCCGTTCTCGCTCATCGCCGTCAATGCGTTGGGAAATGCCAATATTACTGCTAAACGGCAAATACACCAAATAACGAGATGGCAGAGAAATATCGGTGGTAAGCCTTGCCCCCTTTGTTCCAAGTGGGTCTTTGATGACTTGGACAAGGATTTTTTGTCCTTCATAAAGCTGATTTTCAATCAAATTTTTGTCGGTATGGTTTAAATGTTCTTGTACTTGGTTATTTTGTACGTTCACCTGCATATCGTTAATATGCAAAAATGCGGTGCGAGCCTGCCCAATATCCACAAACGCCGCCTGCATACCCGGCAACACACGCACCACCGTACCGATATAAATATTGCCCACTGTGCCAAGTTTGGTGTGGCGTTCAATATAAATTTCGCTCAAAACCCCATCTTCTAATAAGGCAACTCGGCTTTCGGTTGGGTTGATATTGATTAACAGCTCTTCGGTCATTTTTATTTTCTTTTAAAATTTTAAATAAACTATATGAATAAATTACTTAATTCTACCACAGAATGAACGACAACAGTCGGATTTTTGCTTGCCAACACGTCCGCTTTTTCACAACCATAACTCACCGCAATGCTATCCATGCCGATATTATTTGCCATATTGATATCATGCACGCTATCGCCAATCATCACAGCGTCTTCAAGGCTTTTACCTGTTTGGGCTAAAATCTGTTCAAGCATCAGCGGATTGGGCTTGCCTGCCGTTTCGTCAGCGGTTTTGGTAATGCTAAAAAAATGTTCAATACCAGAATTTGGCAACACTCGCTCAAGCCCTTGACGTTTTTTACCTGTGGCAATCGCCAAAATTTTGCCTTGTTGGTGCAAAGTTGCAATCAATGTTTGCACACCGTCAAACAATTTGTCATCATCACAATGTTCTACATAAAAGCTTGCATAATCGTTTAAAATTTGTTCATGTTTTTGTGGTACATCGGGAAATAACAAGGCGATAGACTCAACAAGTGCAATGCCAATGATGGATTTGGTCGCTTCATCGGTTACGCTAACGCCGTTTTTTTCGGCAGAATATCGCATAGCTTTGACGATTAAACCGATAGAATCCATCAATGTGCCGTCCCAATCAAAAATAATTAAACTTTTGTTTTTTAACATGATTTTCTCAATTTATTATCATCACAATTTTTATTATCAACATTTTATCACCACAACAAAGCAAAAAAGCGTCCACCATGAACGCTTTTTAGTTTTTTAACAATTTAATTTAAAATGGAATGTCATCATCAGGCGTTTCCGTTTTTGGCAAACTTGGCGTTGCCCCTGCGGTCGGTGCAGAATGTTGAGCCGTTGGGTTGTTTGCTTGAGCATTTAGCGGATTGTTTGGGCTGCTTTGCATAAAGCTATTGTTTTGATAGCCTTGATTATCCGATGGGTTGCCAAAGCCTTGATTAAATTGGTTATTTGGCTGATTGTTATTTGAATAGCCGTTTTGGACATTTTGATTATTATTCGGATAACGGTTGTTATTGGCATTGTTTAAATAGTTGCTATTGTTGCCAAAATTTTGGTTATTGTTAGCAAAACCGTTGTTTGGATAACCGCCAAAGCCACCATTATTTTGGTTAAAACCACCATTTTGGTTGTTTGGATTGCTGTCTAACATTTGTAAATTGTCGGCACGGATTTCGGTTGAATAGCGTTCAATGCCGTTTTGGTCGGTGTATTTGTTGGTGCGTAAGCTACCTTCTACATAAACCGAACTGCCTTTACGTAAGTACTGAGCGGCGATTTCGGCAAGTTTGCCAAAAAAGCTGATACGATGCCATTCGGTGGCTTCACGGCGTTCGCCTGTTTGTTTGTCTGTCCACTGTTCTGATGTGGCAACGGAAATATTGGTTACACCACCGCCATTGGCAAATTGGCGAGTAACAGGGTCGTTGCCCAAACGTCCCACGATAATAACTTTATTGACACCACGCATAGGTTTTTCCTTTATTTTTCACATTGAAGTATTTTAACATTTTTGCACGAGTATTAAATTGTATTTTAATCTTAATCTGACAGCGATGTTATTGATTACGTTGAAGTTTTTTTGATTGTCGTTATTTACAAAGTTGGTTTCAAGGTTTGATTTCATATTTGCAAATTCACAATGAATAATATACTATTTTCGTTAAAATTTTGCTAGTGGTTTTGTTAAAAATTCACAGGCGAGCCGATTATTTGCGACAGTTGATGTCGTGTTTCATCGGTAAGTTGATTTTTGTCCACTTTTAAATAAGCAATGCCTTCTTTTGGCATCATCACCACTTCGTCTATGCCGTCTATGTTTAACAGTTTGGCAGAAAAATCATCGCTGTTTTGTTTTGGCAAAGTGATGGTAAAACTGGTTAAATAAGGTGGTTGCACAATCGGTAAAATCAGCACCAACGACAGCAACATCACGCCTGCCAACACCCACCAAGACAAACTTGCCGACTGCGACAACAAAATACCGCCCAACGCCCCACCAAAAAACGCACCCAAAAACTGACTTGATGAGTTAATTCCCATCGCTGTGGCTTTGTTGGCAACGGGGGCTTGCTTAGAAATCCATGATGGAATGGTCGCTTCAAGGCTGTTAAAACCGATATAATAAATTGCCAAACCCAAAATCAAGCCAATACTCGTGCTACTGCCAACCGCCAAAACGCCCAATCCAGCAATCAGCATGGCAAGACTTGCCAAAAACACACTTCGCATTTTGCGTTTTTTTTCGGCAATGATAATCAAAGGTACGGCAATGGCAAAACCCAACAACAATAAAGGCAAATGCACATAGCCCTGCTCGGCAACGCCCAAATTTAACACATGACTAAACTGCTGTGGCAACAGGGTAAACATGGCTGTCATGCTCAAATGTAAACTAAAAATCGCCAAATGTAAACGGTTTAATTGGCTGTTTTTTAACACATCAAGCAGTTGTTTGCCAATGGATTTTTCGCTGACATTGTGTTTGAGTTTGCGTTCTGGCGTTGGCACAATCAGCAACAAAAACATCGCCAACACGCCCAAAATAGCGGTCAGCCAAAACAAGCCTGAAATATCCAAAAACTTGGTCAAAATCGGCCCTAGCCCAAACGCCACCATAATAGACATCGCAATAGTTAGCCCCATCGTTGCCATCGCTTTGGTGCGGTTTTGCTCTCGTGTTACATCAGCAAGCAGTGCCATCGCCACCGCCGACACAGCCCCACTGCCTGCAATCAGCCGACCCAAAATCACCACGTGAATATCAGTCGCCAACGCACAAATCGCCCCTCCCAACGCAAACAAGGCAAGCCCTGCGATAATAATCGGCTTTCTAGGAAATTTGTCCGCCCAAATACTCATCGGAATCTGAAAAATCGCCTGTCCCAAGCCATACATACCAATGGCAAGCCCAGTCAAAAATGGCGTGGCGTGCTGATAATGTTGTCCATACACCGAAAAAACTGGCACAATCATAAAAAGCCCCAGCATACGAAACGCAAAAATCGCCCCAAGCCCTGCGATGGCTTTTTTTTCGGTGGTGTTCAGTTGTGAAAGTTGTTTTGACATTTTTAATTATTTTCATGATAAAAATGCCTATTATAGGCGAAATTTTGTATTTTATAAAATACAATTGTCAAAAAAACACGCTTTTAAAAAAAGCCAAATTCGGCTAATATAAAAAAAACCTCTGCACACGACAAAAAAAACAAAAAAGTCTGATAAAACAATGGCATAATAGTAATTTTTCCGACGAATTAAAACCATGCCAAACCTTATCAGACTAGAAAGAATTTTATCGCAAAACCTAACAATACACAAGGCAAAAATCAACTGCTTAAGTCTAATGATAATAGCCATCATTACCGCCCAAAGCAGTAACCTAAAAAAGATAGCCAGACACTTTACCAACAGCACAACAAATGACAGCAACT
>CAKMOY010000123.1 GCA_927911235.1 uncultured Moraxella sp. | reverse complement strand
CCTTGTTACTGCACGCAATGCCCCTGCCGATATGCGAGCGATTAAAACTTTGCGAAAATTGGGGTGTGAATGTGGATTTGGCGTTTTTTTTGGGTGGATTGGAAAAAAACCAATGTGTTAAAAACGTTTAGACCGCATATCTTTTTTGATGATTCTTTAACGCATTTTGACCGTGCCAAATCCTTTGTACCGTCTGGGCTTGTGCCGTATAAAAGCCACTCGGAATTAAACGCAGAAATGCAACAAAAACGAGCGGAAAAAGCGAAAAAAACCAAAAATACGCCTTAATTATGTTAAAATGTGGTTGAAAACATTGCACAAGCAACGCATTTTAATAGAAGAAATTAAAAATTTATAAGGCAATAAAATGGGCTACTTAACAACCGAACAAAAATCAAAACCACCTATCACTTTATCCACATTAAACAAATTAAAAGCCAATGGCGAAACCTTTTCTTGCTTAACCTGTTATGACGCAAGTTTTGCCCACGCCATGCAAGTCGCTGATATTGATACGATTTTGATTGGTGATAGTCTTGGCATGGTGGTGCAAGGGCAGACTTCCACCTTGCCTGTTACCGTTGAAGACATGGTTTATCACACCAAAAACGTGGCTCGTGCTAACAATCATGCATTGATTATTTGCGATTTGCCGTTTATGAGTTATGCGACTTTAACCGATGCGATTGCCAATAGCAAAGCCGTCATGCAAGCAGGGGCGAATGTGGTAAAAATTGAAGGTGGTGCGGAACTTGCCGAGATTGTGTCAGTTTTGGTAAAAATGGCGTGCCGACTTGTGTTCATCTAGGCTTAACACCGCAATCGGTGAATGTGTTTGGCGGTTATAAAGTACAAGGCAAAACCGAAAGTCAAGCCGAAAAACTGCTAAAAGACTGCGAAACAGTAGTGAATGCAGGTGCGTCAATTTTATTATTGGAATGCGTGCCGAGCGAACTTGCCAAAAAAGTAACGCAGACCTTTAACGTGCCTGTAATTGGCATTGGTGCGGGCGTAGATTGTGATGGTCAAGTGCTTGTTATGCACGATATGTTAGGGGTTTATACTCGTAAACCTGCGAAGTTCGTCAAAGACTTTTTGACGGCGGAAGAAAACGCAACCAAAGATATTACAGGGGCGTTTAAAGCGTATCATAAAGCGGTGAAAGAACGGACATTTCCAACGGCAGAACATAGTTTTTGATTTTTAAGGATAAAAAAATGAAAATCTTCCACACAATTAAAGAATTACGAGAAACATTACAACCGTTACGCACCCAAACCATTGCACTTGTGCCGACAATGGGCAATTTGCACAACGGACATTTAGACCTTGTCAAAAAAGCCAAAGCAACAGCCGACATCGTAGTCGTTAGCATTTTTATCAATCCCACCCAATTTGGCGTAGGCGAAGACTTTGACACTTACCCACGCACGCTAGACGCTGATGTGGAAAAACTCACAAGTGTAAACGCCGACTATGTTTTTGCCCCAAGCGTTGAAGAAATGTACCCAATCTTACCGACAAACGTACAAGTGTTATCAGGTGATATTAGCAAAATTTTGTGTGCCAAAACTCGCCCAACGCATTTTGACGGTGTTGGCTTGGTGGTGAGTAAATTGTTTAACATTGTTCAGCCTAACATCGCCATTTTTGGCAAAAAAGACTACCAACAACTTGCGATTATTCGCCAATTGGTTGCCGAATTAAACTTTCCGATTGAGATTATCGGAGCAGAAATTGTGCGTGCCGATGACGGTTTGGCGTTGTCATCTCGCAATCAATATTTGACCGAAACCGAACGCAAACACGCTCCATTATTACAAAAAACCTTACAAAATTTGGCAAATGAACTTAAAACCGCCAATTTTGCCGATTTTGACAATATCATTGCCAAAACGATTGATAATTTAAACAGCACAAATATTGATAATGTGCGTTTTAAAGTAGATTATTTGGAAGTGTTAAACCAAAATTTGCAACCACCAAAAGCCGATGATAAGGGCTTGGTGATTTTGACTGCTTGCTATCTGGGTGATAAAACTCGGTTGTTGGATAATTTGGAATTTACAAGGAACTAAAAATGACCCAAATTGTGATTGTATCAGGGCGTTCAGGCTCTGGCAAAACGTCCGTTCTCAACATTTTAGAAGACTTTGGCTACTATTGCCTTGACAATTTGCCCTTGTCGCTTGTGCCAATGGCGGTCGCCAAGCTGACCGAAAGCCCAATCCACAAAATCGCCTTAGGCGTTGATGTGCGGACACCGCAAGCGGATTTGTCAAAATTTGGCGAAGTGCATGACGAACTTGTTAAAAATTTTGGGCAAAATCACGTCATCATTATTTACACCACCGCCCAAGAAAGCACGCTTGTCGCACGCTTTGACGCAACTCGCCGTGTCCATCCGCTGATGGCGAGCGGTAGCGTACAAAACTTGCCAAATGCCATCAAGCAAGAAATCCAACTGCTTGAGCCGATTGCCACCAATGCCGATGTCAAAATTGACACAAGTTTGCTCAATATTCACGAGTTAAAAGAGCAAATCCGCAACCATCTAGGCGTTGACAATGTGGTAACGGTGAATGTGCTGTCGTTTGGTTTTAAGCATGGTTCGCCGATTGATGCGGATTTTATTTTTGATGTGCGTGTGTTGCCAAATCCGCATTGGCAAGCCGAACTTCGCAGTCAGACAGGGCTTGATGACGGTGTGAAAGCGTTTTTTGCCAAATACCCAGAAGTTGATGATATGGCGAATGACATTGGGCAGTTTTTGGCAAAATGGTTGCCGACTTTTTTGCATAACAATCGTCATACGGTTACAATTGCGATTGGGTGTACTGGGGGTAAACATCGGTCAGTTTATATGACTGAAATGGTCGCCAAAATATTGGCGGAAACTTTACCAAATGCGATGCGTGTCAATGTTAAACATCGTGAAAAAAGTCGTTGGTGATAAATGAAAAATATTATTGTTGATACCAACATTTTCTTAACGGTTGTTTTGACATACTCCCACCACCAAACCTAGCGGTAGGCGTGAGAATCTTTGCGACCCATAACAACTTAAGCCTAGATTGAGTTGTTACCTTTCGCCAGCACACTTACGCTGATAAGTATTGTGCTGGGGGAACTCTTTACACA
>CAKMOY010000122.1 GCA_927911235.1 uncultured Moraxella sp. | reverse complement strand
CAAAATTAGGTTCTTTATCAGATTGCATGGCTTTTCTGATTTCTTTTTCTAATTTCCAATCTTGATATTGTGGATAGCCAAATCGGAGCAAAATAAAAATTGCAACTAAAATAAGTGTAAGATTTCGCATGGATAAATTTCCTAAAATAAAAATTGACAAAATTGAGAATTTTTCCGATTATATAACACAACACAACACAACACAACACAACATAACACAACACAATTAGTACGTTTTAGAAATAATTTAGAAATATTTTTTAGGTTTAAAAATGGCAAAATCAAAATCAACTTACGTCTGCCAACAATGCGGAGCAAACTTTGGCAAATGGTCTGGACAATGTGCCGAATGTGGCGAATGGAACAGCTTAACCGAAGCCCCAACCATCGCCATGCCCCCACACCTAAAAGCCAGTAAACCCATCCCAAAAGCCAAAAACTACGCAGGCGAACAATCAGCCGTTATTCCGCTGAACGCCGTGCAAGTATCACTTGACACACGCTTGCCGACAGGTATTGGCGAATTTGACCGAGTGCTAGGCGGTGGCTTGGTCGCAGGCTCGGTCGTACTCATCGGTGGCGACCCCGGTATTGGTAAATCCACCATTCTGTTACAAACCGCCATTCACATGGCAGGGAATGACAGTTTGGCAGGTAGTGCATTATACGTTACAGGCGAAGAAAGCCTATCGCAAGTCGCCATGCGAGCGAACCGCTTAGGCTTGCCAACCGACCGCCTAAAAGTATTGGCAGAAACCAATGTAGAAACCATCTGCCACGCCTTGACCCAAGAGCAACCCACTATTGCGGTGATTGACTCAATCCAAACGCTCTTTACAGAAGCCATTCAATCCGCTCCCGGTGGCGTGAGCCAAATCCGAGAATCGGCAGCGATACTCACTCGTTACGCCAAACAAACAGGCACGGCACTGTTTTTGGTCGGTCATGTTACCAAAGAAGGGGCGTTGGCAGGTCCTCGTGTGCTAGAACACATGGTCGATACCGTACTGTATTTTGAAGGGCAATCGGATAGTCGTTTTCGCATGATACGCGCGGTGAAAAACCGTTTTGGGGCGGTCAATGAACTCGGCATTTTTGCCATGACCGACACAGGACTAAAAGAAGTCGCCAACCCGTCCGCCATTTTTTTGAGCCGATATGACAAGCCGATTGCAGGGTCGGTCGTCATGGTCAGCCGTGAAGGTACTCGTCCGCTACTCGTGGAAGTGCAGGCACTCGTTGATGATGCACAAGGTCAGCCTAGACGTATGGCGATTGGTTTGGATTATCAACGCCTTGCGATGTTACTTGCCGTTATGCACCGTCATGGCGGTATTCACACCAGTGGTCAAGACGTGTACGTCAATGTGGTGGGCGGTGTCAAAGTGTTAGAAACAGGCTCAGATTTGGCGGTTTTGCTTGCCTGTGCATCAAGCATTAAAGAAAAACCCTTACCAAATACATTAGCGGTTTTTGGGGAAGTTGGTTTATCTGGTGAAATCCGCCCCGTGCCAAATGGTCAAGAGCGTCTAAAAGAAGCGATAAAACACGGCTTTACACACGCCATTGTACCAAAAGCCAACGCCCCAAAAACCCAACTTGAACAGTTTAAAGGTTTAACGATTTTTGCGGTGGAACGGCTTGATGATGCGATTAGCAAGGTATTTGATTTGTGATGATTATTATTTAAAAAAAATATTTACTTTTATGTTAAAAAACTTTTATAATAGTAAAACATTTTTTAACATTCACAAAAGGTATGAATATGAAACATTTAGTTTTAGTTGCCACGCTATTGATGTTAGCAGGTTGTAACACAATGACAAAAACGGCTGACAAAATCAGCGATAAACACAGCAGTTTTTCACAAAAAGAAAACACCATTTACCCAACAGTAGATGGTACAAAAGATGGCGAACCTGCTAATTTTGGCAAACAAGTATTTTAATTGATTTTTAAAAAATATTAAATTTAATAAAAAGCCGTTTTGCAGAACAAAGCGGCTTTTTTTATTTGGATTGTTATCCGATTATCAACAACTTTTTATAAAAAACTTGGCAAATGTCTAGCAGGGTCGGTTTCGCGAGCTTTTTGGGCATCTTCCACCGTCATTCCTAACGCTTTTGCCACGCCTTCGCCGTACGCAGGGTCGCATTTGACACAGTTACGGATATGGCGATATTTGATAAAGTCCAACGCATCGCCCATTGCACGAGCAGTATTGTCAAACAATGCCTGTTTTTGTTCATCATTCATCAAGTTAAACAAGGCTCTTGGTTGGCTAAAATAGTCGTTGTCATCTTCACGATAGTTCCAATGTGCCGCATCACCGTTGATTTTTAGCGGTGGCTCGGCAAATTGGGCTTGCTCTTGCCATTGTCCAAAGCTGTTTGGCTCATAATGCGGACGACCACCATAATTACCGTCCATGCGACCTTGTCCATCACGTTGGTTGCTGAACACAGGGCAACGAGCTTGATTGACAGGGATTTGATAATGGTTCACACCTAGGCGATAACGCTGTGCATCGGCATAGTTAAACAAACGAGCCTGCAACATACGGTCTGGCGATACGCTAATACCCGGAACTAGGTTACTTGGAGCAAAGGCAGATTGTTCCACATCGGCAAAGAAGTTTTCTGGGTTTTTATTCAGTTCAAATTCGCCAACTTCAATCAACGGAAATTGTTTTTTTGACCATACTTTTGTTAAGTCAAATGGGTGAAAATCCACCGTTTCGGCTTGTGCTTCAGGCATCACTTGAATGTACATTTTCCACTTTGGAAAGTCGCCACGCTCAATCGCATCATACAAATCACGCTGATGACTTTCACGGTCTTTGCCGACCATCATCTCAGCTTCGGCATCGGTTAAGTTCTCAATACCTTGTTGGGTGCGAAAATGGAATTTGACCCAAAAACGCTCATTATTTGCATTGATAAAGCTATAAGTATGCGAACCAAAACCGTGCATATGTCGATAAGATTTTGGAATACCACGGTCGCTCATCACGATGGTCACTTGGTGAAACGCTTCTGGCAACAACGTCCAAAAATCCCAATTGTTGGTCGCAGAACGCATATTGGTGCGTGGGTCTCGCTTGACCGCTTTGTTCAAGTCAGGGAATTTGCGTGGGTCTCTTAGGAAAAACACAGGCGTATTGTTGCCGACCATATCCCAGTTGCCTTCTTCGGTATAAAATTTTAAGGCAAAACCACGAATATCACGCTCGGCATCAGCCGCACCACGCTCACCTGCAACGGTAGTAAAACGGGCGAACATTTCGGTTTTTTGCCAATTTCGCTAAAAATTTTAGCTTTGGTGTACTGTGTGATGTCGTGCGTTACGGTAAATGTACCGAACGCCCCAGAACCTTTGGCGTGCATACGGCGTTCTGGAATCACTTCATGCACAAAGTCGGCAAGTTTTTCATTTAGCCACAAGTCTTGAGCCAGTAGTGGGCCTCTTGCTCCTGCGGTCAATGAGTTTTGGTTGTCGGCGACGGGGGCACCGTTGTTCATCGTTAAAGATGTATGGTCAAATGGGCATTTTTTTTCGCTCATGGGTTTTCCTTTTGATGGGTTTGATAATTGATAAAATCAATTGGTTTTTAAAAAATGATAAAATCATTTGCTTATTATCGCCAATTTTTATCATGAGTAAAATGATAAAAATTTAATATATCAATTAAAATTTTTAATCAATATAAAGAATAATCTAAAACATATTGAGCGGAATTTTTAGATAACGCACGCCGTTGTTTTCGGCGTTTGGCAATTCGCCTGCGTTGATGTTTACTTGTACTGAAGGCAAAATTAGGCGTGGCATGGGCAGGGTTTTGTCTCGTGCGGTTCGCATTTTGACAAATTCGTCTTTGGCAATCGTTTGTTTGACATGAATATTGTGCTGTTTTTGTTCGGCAACGGTGCTGTACGCCATATAATCTCTACCATTGGCGGATAGTCATGGCAAAAATACAACCGTGTTTCATCAGGTAACGCAAGCAAGCGTGCGATAGAATCGTACAAATCGCTGGCACTGCCATTGGGAAAATCACAACGTGCCGTCCCCACATCTGGTGCAAAAATGGTATCGCCCACGAATACCACGCTATTTTGCCCATCACTCGCTTGATACGCCATATCCGCAGGCGTGTGTCCCGGCACGTGCATGGCAGTAATCGTGGTGTTGCCCAAACTCAAAGCTGAGCCTTCTTCGGTCAATATATCAAACTGACTGGCATCGGTTTTAAAACTGATATCCAAATTAAAAATCGCTTTAAAAGTTTTTTGAACCGTATCAATGTGCTTGCCAATCACAATCTCACCGCCCAGTTTGGCTTTGATATAAGGGGCTGATGACAGATGGTCGGCGTGGGCGTGGGTTTCTATAATATAACGCACCGTTAGACCATGATTGTGAATAAAATCAATCACTTGGTCAGCACTGTGAGTCAAGGTACGACCCGATTTATAATCAAAATCCAACACAGGGTCAATCACCGCACACAGTTGGCTTGCCTTGTCCGCTAACACATGGGTAAAGGTTTCGGTATCTTTGTCCAAAAAAGAATGAATTTGCATAAAAATTGCCCTATTTAAAACCATTTATAAACATTATATAAAAATGTATAATAAAATACAATCCAAAACACCAAAAATAAAATATTATATTTTTAAATATATTCAAAACGGTTATAATATAAAACAACATTTGTAATTTTTATGGAAATGTCGCCATGCAAAACCAAACCAATTCCAAACTGCCCATCATGACGCAACCATGCTAACGCAAATGAAAGCGTCCGCCAGCCAAGCCAGTCAGCTGTTAAAATCCTTATCGCACCCAGACCGCTTGATGCTATTATGCCAACTCACGCAAGGCGAATTTTGTGTGGGCGAATTAGAGCAAAAAGTTGGATTGGGTCAGCCCAGTTTGTCGCAACAGCTCGGCATTTTACGCAAAGATGGGCTAGTCAATGCTCGCCGTGATGGTAAACAGATTTATTATTCTATTGCCAATGATGATGCGTTGGCGGTTCTTGAGCTGTTGTATCAGCGGTTTTGTGCAGTTTGTTAAACTTTTATTGGCTAAAAATCTGTGATAAAATGTTTTGACCTTTTTGATTATATATTATATTATAATGTATAATATATTTTAAAAAAGGTCTTTTATGTTGAATCATGCTTTTATGTTCGCCTTTGTGGGTGGTTTGCTCATTGGTTTATCCGTTATGTTAATGTGGCTATTTTATGCCAAAATCACAGGCGTAAGTGGCATTGTGGCGAATTTATGGCGAATACGCTCGCCTGATTTTGGGTGGCAGTTGTGCTTTGTGGTAGGTGTATTGCTCTCGCCTTATTTGGCAAGCTATGTGATGAATTTACCAACGTTCAATTTATCAAATAATGGTTGGCTGTATGCGGTGGCAGGGCTGTTGGTAGGCGTTGGCACTCGGCTTGGCTCAGGTTGTACCAGTGGGCATGGTATCTGTGGTAATGCTCGTTTTTCGCCACGTTCGCTAGTGGCAACGCTGAGTTTTATGTTGGCAGGGTTTTTGACGGTGTATGTCGGACGGCATTGGCTCGGCTTGCTTTAACAGAATAAAATACAGGATAACATGATGAAAAAAACAGTTGCAAATGCGATAAGCCTAATCAGCGGTTTGATTTTTGGGCTTGGCTTAATCGTGAGCGATATGGCAAATCCGCTGACGGTGCAAAATTTTTTGGACGTGGCAGGGGATTGGAATGCGGCGTTGCTTTTTGTCATGCTTGGGGCGTTAATCGTGGCAAGTATCGGATTTTGGCTAACCAAACACAAAAAACACAGTTTGCTAGGGCAAGATTTTCCGTCCATTAAACAAGGCTTGGATAAACGTTTGATAATTGGGTCTTTGATTTTTGGCATGGGGTGGGGGATTGCAGGGATTTGTCCTGCCCCTGCATTGGTATTGGTTGGTATGGGCGTTTGGCAAGCGATGGTATTTTTTGCGGTGATGTTTGTGGCGATGTTTTTGACTACAAAAATAGATAATGTTTTAACCAATAAAGCATTTTAACAAAGTTTGAAAATTAAAAAAAACTCAATGAAAACATTTTTCCCCTTACCCAACTGGCTAAAAACCTACCCAAAAGCCCACCTTAACCAAGACATTTTGGCAGGGCTGATTGTGGGCGTGATTGTCATTCCACAAAGTTTGGGCTATGCGATGCTCTCAGGCTTACCGCCTGTCTATGGGCTGTATAGTGCCATTGTCCCTGTGCTAGTCTATGCGTGGGTCGGCTCAAGCTCGGTCAATGCGGTCGGGCCTGTGGCGATTACCGCCATTATGACCGCTCAAGCCTTAGCACCGTTTGGCAATTTACCCCCAGATGATTATGCTCGTTTGGCAAGTTTATTGGCTCTGATGACAGGTACTTTTTTGTGGCTTGCCAGTTGGTTTCGCTTGGGCTGGATTACCCAGTTTATCAGTCGTGGGGTAACGGCAGGGTTTATCAGCGGTGCGTCCATTCTTATTTTTATTGGTCAAATAAAGTTTATCACCAATATTCCCATTACTGGCAACACGGTGCTTGCCAATGGCATATCTTTTGTTCGTCATTTATCTGATATACATTTGCCAACACTTATGGTGGGCGGATTGGCGTTTTTGCTGTTGTTTGGCAATCGCTATTATTTGGCAAAAATTTTACCGCCAAAATACCAATTTTTTAGCAAACTTATGCCATTAATGGTAATGATTGTTGCCATCATTGTCAGTCATTTTTGGCAGTTTGATAATTTACAGATTAAAATCATTGGCGACATTCCACAAGGTTTGCCCCAGTTTGTATTGCCGTTTTCTACCAGTTTTTTGCCAATGATTTTTCAATTGTTGCCTGCATCCGCTTTGATGGCGTTGGTGGCTTTTGTGTCAAGTGATGCGGTGGCGAGCAGTTTTGCCAGAAAACGCCAAGAGATTTTTTATTCTAATCAAGAATTAAAAGGCTTGGGGCTTGCCAATATCATTGGGGCGTTTTTTCAGTCGTTTACGGTGGTGGGCGGATTTTCTCGCACGGCGGTCAATGTGGACGCAGGGGCGACATCGCCTTTGGCAAGTGTGCTGTCGGTGGTGGTGATGGCGGTGTGCGTGCTGTGGTTTGCCCCATACCTTGCCCCTTTGCCCTACGCGGTTTTGGGGGCGAATATTATGGTGGCGATTGTCAGTCTCATTGATATGACCACCTTTAAAAAAGCCCTTGTCAGCGACCGATTGGACGCTTTGGCGTTTGCGGTGGCACTGATTGGCGTGTTGGTATTTGGGTTAAATATTGGCTTGGTGGTGGGGATTTTGGTGTCGTTTGCAGGACTGATTTGGCAGTCAAGTCGCCACACATTGCCATCGTTGGACAAGTGGGCAATACGGGGCATTTTTCGCAATATTCACCGTCATCAAGTCAATATTGATGAGCGTTTGTT
>CAKMOY010000121.1 GCA_927911235.1 uncultured Moraxella sp. | reverse complement strand
TATGGGCAGTCGGCCCTGATTTATGGCAGGTAAAATCCGTGTTGATGGCGATATGGGACAACTGATGTCTATCCAAACCGCAGCCCAGACCCAGAGCAAAAACAACGCTTAAAAATATTTTGGCAATCACTGAAATATAAAACTTCTTAAAAACAAAAAAACAGGCAAAAATATGAATCCAATGTTAGCCAATCGCCCTGATGTGAGCCAAACACCAAAAGGCAAAATCATCAATTTAATCAGCAACATTGCCTTGTTGTTAAATTTTTTGGTCGGTGCGTTGTTGGTGCATTGGGCTTGTATTCCTGTGTTTATCATCATTCACAGCGTGTTACGCATGATGTATATCAAGCTAGAAGACCAAGCCATCGCCCAACTGTCAGCAAGCGACCCTGACAATTCGCCCGTGCAACAACCTGCGAGTATTCGCCTTGTTGCCACCATTGTTACCATGATTGTGATGGCAAATATTTTGTATTGGCTGGGCTTTGGTATTCGTCAAGGCGTGAATTTGTTGATTGGTTAAAGGCGAAAAAAGAGAAAATTTATGGCAAAACAGCGTTTTTTTTCGGCAATGTTGGTCGGTATTTTGGGCTTACAAATGACGGCTTGTGGTTTTCATTTGCGTGGTTATCAAACGCCAATGTCGCAAAACATTCCCAATACCACCTTGATTTTTAGCAATAGCCGAGCGGATATCGCTTTAAAAAATGCGTTAAATGATAAATTTAGCCTACTTGCCATCAAAACCACCACTGACAATAACACCCCAAACAACCAAACCCCAAGTATTGAGGTAAAAAATATTCGTTTGCAAAATTTTCAACTGCGTGGCGTTTTGACCGAAATCCGTATGGTAATGTCGGCTGATGTTACTTATCACATTTTACAAAATGGCAAAATTATCAATAAAACCAATACCATACAAGTCCAACGTAGCTACCAATACGACCAAGCCAGCGTCAATATTGACAATCCGCAAGCCGACCAAATCCAAAATTGGCTGTATGACAACCTAGCCGAGCGTATCGCCGACCAATATATGGCGTTAAGTTTGCCACAGGTGAATAGCAATACGTTGATAACGAATAACACAAATTCTTGATTTTACATATTTTTTTAAAAAATTTATCAAATTTTTAACCGCACCCATGCAACAGTCTTTTTTAAAAGCCTTTGAACTTGCTCAAAATATGAACGCCCCTGCGACAGGGCTTTGGCTTTTGCATGGCGATGAACCCTTGTTACCGCAATGGTTGATTGAGCGGTTTCGCTCTCTTTGGCAATCTGCGTCCATGTCGGTGAGCCGTATGGATATCACCAGTAGCAAGTCTTGGCAAGAAGTTTTGGGCGAACTAAACAGCTTGTCATTATTTGATGATAAAAAAGTGATTATCACCCAAGGCAATCACAAACCTGACAAAGACAGTCTGGCACAACTACAAACTTTTGCCGAACAAAATAACGATAATTGTTTGGTTGTGTTGATGGATAAAATTGACAAAAAAAACCAAAAAACTGCTTTTTTTCAAGTATTTGCCGAGCGTGGTCATGTGATTGATTGCCAACTGTATCAAGAAAAACAACGCTTTGACATTTTAAACGCCCAAGCCAAAAATTTTGGCATTGCCCTTTCCCAAAACGCTTGGCAACAGCTCATGCACCACACCGAACACAACCTATTAAGTGCGTATCAGGCGCTTTGGCGGTTGTCATTTTTGTACAATCCTGCTTTTGGTAAAAGCATAAATGAAACCGTAATGCTTGATGAAATGCAGTTGCAAGACGGTTTGGTCAGTCAGTCGCATTTTACTACTTTTGATTTATCCGATGCCATGCTTGGCGGTGATGGCAAAAAAGTGGTGGATATTTTAAATCATTTAAAACACGCCGAAGAGCCTGAAATCCTTGTGTTATGGGTGATTGCCAAAGATGTGCGAGCGTTGCAAGGTTTGGTAAGTGGACAAAATTTTACAGAATTGGGCATTTGGCAAAACAAACAAGGCTTGTACCAAAATGCGTTAAATCGGCATTTTAAAAATGCCACCGATTTTGGCAATTGGACGGCGATGTTATACCAATGCGACCAAGCGATTAAAGGGCTTGTGCAACAGCCTGCTTGGGAATTGTTGTATCAGTTGGCATTATCGGTGGCTGGGGTGAAGTTATTTCGCCAAATATAATAGACTTCTTTCCAAACTATAATTTATTAAAGAAAACCGTTCGCCCTGAGTTTATCGAAGGTGAGAAACACTGTTTCGCAAGACGTAGCGTAGCGAAGTGGAAAACCGCTCATGGTTCGACAAGCTCACCACGAACGGAAACGTAGTATTTTAAAGGCTCTTTTACTATAAATTAAGACAAAGATTTGTTTTGCGTTGCAAGCCACGCAAATCCACAATTGATTGCCATTAAAACGCTTAACAACATCATTGGCAACATCCAACCGCCTGACATATCTTTGAGCCAACCTGCCAATAACGGACCAAAAATCGCAATGCTATAACCCACGCTTTGAGCCATGCCTGAAAGTTCGGCAGTTTGTTCACTATTGTTGGCTTTGATGGTAAACAACATCAAACACAAGGTAAAAACAATCCCACAACCAAAACCTGCACTCACCGACCACAACCACGCCAACTGATTGGACAAAAAACCAAAACCGACCACGCCAAGCAAATTGGCAACACTTGCCAACACCGCCATCAACCGCAAGCTACCGCCATGCTCGACCCATTTTGTCAAAAGCACAATGGACGGAAACGCCATCAACTGAAAATACATACCCACATTGCCCGTTTGTTGCTCGCTCAAACCCTTATCAATTAACAAACTTGGCAAAAATGACGCAAGCGTATAATACAACAACGATTGCACGCCCATAAATATGCTGATAAACCACGCCATCGGCATTTGCCAAACCGAAATTTTGTTTTGATTTTTGACAACCGTTTCAGTGGCTTTGACAAAATTTTGTTGATTTTTTGCGTATTTAACACAATAAACAACCACGCAAAACTTGCCAAAATAGACACCATTCCCCAACTGCCTAACGCAAATTGCCAATTTTTAAAACTGACCAAAGTCATCGCAATCCCTGCCGACACGCCTGCCATCACCGATAAAGTCAAAGAATACATACCTGTCACTAAGCTAATTTTGTTGGGAAAATATTTTTTTATCACCGCAGGCACAAGCACATTACCAAGCGAAATCGCAAGCGATAACAGCACCGTTCCCATGAGTAGCCCAACAAAATGTAACTGCCAAACTCGCCCAAAAATTCCCAAAGCCAACAACACACTGGCGATAAAAAGCGTGGTTTCCAGTCCGATTTTTTGCGAAATTTTGGGAGCGATAAACGAACTGGTCGCAAAGGCAATCATCGGAATTGCCCCTATCATGCCATGGTTTTGGTGGACAAATCCAAATCCGCCTGTACCAAAATGTGCCACCGCCCCAAACCGATAATCGGCGACCGCATATTGATTGCCAATAAAATAATCGCTATGATAATCATGATGACAAAGATTTTTGAGGGTGTTGGCGTGATGGAATTTGGCTGATTTTTCATATAGATAGACAGTTTTTTTGAAAAAACACTATTTTAGCCGAAAATGCCCTTGTAAAAAACCTTTATCACCCTTATATTGCTATTAAATTCATTCAATTGATTAATTTTTTTAAGTTATTTAAATTTTTTTAATCAATTTTTTATTCACAATAAGGAAAAAATTATGGCACGTTTAACCGTAAACAGCGTAGAAACCGCCCCAGAAAAAGCCAAAGAGCGTATTGAAGCGGTACAAAAAGCCAATGGCTTTATCCCAAATTTGATTGGCGTATTGGCAAATTCACCACAAGCCTTAGAAATGTATCAAGAAGTCGGCAAAATGAACAGCCGTAACAGCTTGACCCCTGAAGAAATTGAAGTGGTACAAATCACCGCCGCAGCTCACAATGGTTGTGATTTTTGTGTGGCAGGTCATACCAAAGTTGGCACAAAATTAAAAATGCCTGAAAACGTATTAAATGCGTTACGCAAACGTACTAACATTGACGACAATGCCAAATACCAAGCGGTTGCCCAGTTTACCATGCAGTTAATTGACAACCGTGGTAAAGTGTCTGACGAACAATTACAAGCCGTCAAAGATGCAGGTTACAATGACACCAATATCCTTGATATCGTGATGGGCGTAGCGTTGGCGACACTTTGTAACTATGCTAACAACGTGGCTCAAAACGACATTAACCCAGAATTACAACCATTTGCCCCAAACTAATCGGCTAGTTGCTTGTAATTTTATTAAAAAAAACCGTTAAATATTGTTTAACGGTTTTTTTATAAATCTAATTCGCTTAAGCATAAATCTCAATATTAAAAACGTTATGCAAAATTAGAATAACAAACTCAATTATTTATACTTATAATAAGGCATTTCATTTTTCACATAATTCATATATTTAAAATACATCTTTTAATTTTTATTTAGGTCAATTTATGAACGCATTGAACACTTATTATGACAAGCCTGTTATGCCAAATACTGCCTTAACTGCGATTGACATTTGGCAAGATAGCCTCGATTTTTTAGCCAATATTCACACCAAAGCAAGCCAAATCCTTGACCCTATCGCCATTGATAAAGGCTATTATCCTATCAAAGAAATGGGCGAACTTGCCAAATTAGGGGCGTTTGCACCGCATTTAAATTCACAAGGCAACCGCTTTATGACCGCTATCGCAAGCACCGCCAAAATCGCTGAAGTGTGTGGTACGACAGGATTTTTGTCGTGGTGTCATCAGGTGATGGGCTTGTACCTTGACCAGTCGGAGAATAAGGCGTTAAAAAATAGAGTTTTATTTAATCATGTGTTGGGTAATAGTTTTGGCGGTACGGCGTTGTCCAATCCGATGAAAACCTTTGCCAATATTGAGCCGATGATTTTGCGGGCCAAAGCGGTTGATGGCGGTTTTGTGGTATCTGGGACGTTGCCTTGGATTAGCCATATTGCCCCAAACCAGTATTGCGGCGCGATTGCCAGCGTTGAAAATAATGGCGTGATTGAAAAAATATTTTCTTTTTGCTGACCTTTGACGATGAGCGAAAAGGCAATTGGAAACTAAACCAATGTCAGACTTTTAGCGGTATGGAAGGTTCTAGCACTTGGCAAATTGCGTTAGATGAATATTTTGTGCCAACGCAAGATTTGATTGCCGATAATGCCACACCTTTTATTGAGCGGGTTCGTGGGGCGTTTGTACTCATGCAGATGGGCATTGGGGCAGGGATTATTCAAGGGGCGATTAACGATATTATCGCTGTTGAAGGGCAGTTGGGTCATGTCAATCAGTTTTTGGCAGACCAAGCAGGCGGTTTGCAAGAAGCGTTAGACAGCATTGTCTCCCAAACGGCAAGCCTTGCTAATACGCCATTTGATACGAGTAAAGATTTCTTTTTAGATGTGTTGGACGTGCGGATTCAAGGGGCAAAGTTAAGCTTACAAGCGACCCAAGCAAGCCTATTACATCAAGGAGCAAGGGGTTATTTGATGACGGCAAATCCGCAACGCCGTATTCGTGAAGCCCATTTTGTGGCGATTGTAACCCCTGCGATTAAGCATTTACGCTTTTTGTCGCACCAATTAATGACCGAAGTGACACCGAATTGATTTTGATTTAATTGATTTTTAAAACGTAGGGTGCGGTTAACCGAAGGCGTAACCCACCAACATTGAGTTAAATACATCATTAATTCAGACAGAATTTATTCAATGCAAAGTCAAAATCAATCCAATGAATTAACTCATGAACAAGCATTAAACTTTAGCAGTTTTCCTATGCAAAATATCACAGAAACTGCAGAAGAAATCGTTGATTTGTGGGCCTATGCCGACCCAATTATTGAAGAAAAATACCATAATTGCACCGCTTGGGATTGGCAAGTGCGGTCTATTTATTTGACCAAAGATAAACGCTATCAACACATTAATATTTCCGTACCGCTTGATAATACTTATCTTGTGGTAATTGTTGATGTGAATAAAAAGCAAATTATTGGACATCACATTTTGACTTTGGGATAATTTTTCACAATTAAAAATAAGTTTAGAGAAAACAATGAACATAGACAAAAACGGCAATCCAACAGACGGTCGTGGCGACTGGAAACAATTTTTATGCCGAGCCTGTGGCTGGATTTATGACGAAAAAATCGGCGACCCAGACGGCGGACTGCCTGCTGGCACACGCTTTGAAGACATTCCAGACGACTGGCAATGCCCGCTTTGTGGCGTAACCAAACGGGATTTTGAGCCGTATGTTAATCGCTCACAAACCATTAGCAAACCGATTGTCAATCCGCTTGTCGACAGCGATGGCGTGATTGTGATTGGTGGCGGTACAGCAGGTTGGACAGCGATTGAAGCCTTGCGAAAACTGGACGCAGACATTCCGATTACACTTATCACCGCTGACAGTGGCGACCGCTATATGAAACCGCAACTTTCCGTTGCCATTAGCCAAAATAAAACCGCACAAGATTTGATTAATAAATCTGCGATTGAACTTAGCGAAAAACTCAACATTGGTCTGGTTGCTAATACCTTTGTCATGCACATTGATAGCCATAAAAAACAAGTGCGTACCACTCGTGGTGATTTTAATTATCAACATTTGATTTTGGCATTGGGAGCGACCCCTGCCCTACCCATCAGTCTGCCACCTGACAGCGTTTGGCGAATTAATCATGTGGATATGTTTGCTAAATTGCAAAACAAACTTGATGAACGGCCCAACCAACATATCGCCATTATCGGTGCAGGTATGATTGGCACAGAGCTTGCCGAAGATATCAAACGTGCGGGGCATAGCGTTACACTGATTAACCGTGATGCGTTGCCATTGGCTGAAATTTTGCCGACTATCGCTGGCGAACGCTTAAAAAATGCATTAATCGCTGAAAATATCAATTATGTTGGCAAAGCGATGGTAGAAGATGTCAAAGCCCTTGACGATAGTAAATATGAAATTGTGTTGGCAAATCAGCGTATTACCGCCGACCATGTGGTCGCAAGCACAGGTTTAATTCTAAATAATCGTTTACCAAACGTGCCAATATTGACTATTTACCACAAGGGATTGTCGTTGATGAAAACACTTTACAAACGTCAAATCCTGATATTTTTGCGATTGGTGATTGTATTGCGATTGGTGGTCAAGCCTGCCGATTTGTTGCCCCATTGCGAGAACAAGGCAACGCGATTGCTCATCAAATTTTAAACCTTGAACATGATGGTTATCAGCATAAAGCCCCCATTGTCCGCCTAAAAACCAAATCTATTTCGGTAACGATAACAGGCAATGTGGATAAAAATAAAGATTGGAAAATCAGTGAAAATAGCGAACAATTGCTTGTTTTACAACAATTTGACAATGGCAACGAAACGGCAAAAGTTGAATTAAAAAACTGATTGCATTTTTTTAGCCAAATAAAAAAAGGTAGTATAAAACTACCTTTTTTTGTGAACAGTCAATTATTTGTGTTTATTTCCCATCATGCTCATAACTGTAAAGAAACCGATAGGCCACAGCACTACAGGGATAAACCACATTGGATTAAAAATAAACGCCATGCCCAATAAACCTGCTTGCACCACATAATACGTCATACTAATGAGCGTGATACGAATCACCGCACCTTCACGGTTAATCAGACCTACTACGGCAGCAGCCGCCACGACATTATGCACCGACACCATATTACCTGCCGCACCACCAACCGCTTGCAAGGCAACAACCTTACTTGCCATTGCAGAGTCCAACCCAATTTGCACCGCAGTAGACCATTGGAAATAGGCAAACATCATGTTACTGATCGTATTTGAACCAGCGATAAACGCACCCAATGCCCCAATTGATGACGCAAACATTGGCCAACTATCACCAAAGGCATTAGCAGTACTTTGTGCCAATAAAATCGGCATGGCAGGTAAAGCGGTGGCAACATCAGGGGCAGAACCTGAGTTGATGAACACTTGTACCATTGGGATAGAGCATAACAAAGCAGGTGCGGCAGATAACATCGTTTTGGCAGATGTACCCCAGCTCTTTTTGATTTGTGATTGGTTCATACCAAACAAAAAGATACAAATCACCGATGCAATCAGCAGAACCGTACCCGGAGAATACAATAATGCTTCTTTTGTGCTGATAGTTGTGCCAAATAGATTGTTAAATTTTAAGGTCAAGGCATCGCTGTTTAACAAACCTTTTAAACCGATAGCAGGAACACGAGTAACAATTAACAGTAAAATCACAATCAAATACGGTGCAAAGGCACGAAAAACTGAAAATTTTGGTGTTGCATTATCATCATGATTGTCATGAGCCAAATTACCCATCCATGATTCGTGCCATTTTGATTTTTCTGGAAAATCAAAAATTTCTTTGGGCTGTAAAAAGCCTTTTTGGCAGCAGGAACAACGATTGCCAAACCGATAAAGCCACCAACCAAAGATGGAAATTCTGGTCCTAAAAATTTGGCAACCAAAAAGTACGGCACAGTAAAGGCAAGTCCTGCAAAAATCGCAAAGGGGGCAACTTGCAAACCCTGTGTAAATGAACGTTTTTCACCAAAAAAGCGAGTTAAAAAACAGCACAAAATGAGCGGAATTAAAAAGCCAATAATGGCGTGAAACATCCCCACATTTGCCGTTGTTTGCAAAATATAATCATCTAATGTGGCAGGTGTAATACTTGCCAAAATATCTTCTTTGCCGTCCAAGCCATTTTTTACGCCGATTAACAGTGGCGTACCCACTGCACCATACGATACAGGTGTAGACTGGATAATAAGCATAGACATTACCGCCGCCATCGCAGGAAAGCCCAATGCAAACAATAATGGTGCACCCACAGCCGAAGGCGTACCCCAACCAGAAGCACCTTCAATCAAACAGCCGAACAGCCACGCCACAATAATCACTTGCACACGGCGGTCTGGTGAGATATCCATAAAGCCTTTACGAATGGCTAAAATCGCACCACTTTCTTTGACAGTATTTAACAGTAAAATGGCAGTAAAAACGATAAATAATACGCTGATGGCGGTAATCACGCCTTTGGTGGTCGCTGCCAAAATTTGATTGATATCAGCATGCCACACCATGAGTGCCAGCCCTGCTGTTACCAAATAAGTTACTGCCATAGCGTATTTTGCTGGCAGACGCATGATGACCAATAAGACCATCACGATGAGAATCGGCAATAATGCCAGAAATGTCAACATGAGTAACACTCCTTGTTTAAACCTTGTTTTATATTCTTGTTATTTTTTTAAAAATATTTTTTAACACAAAATAACATAATTTAACAAATCATACTATATTTTGCGTTCCGTATGCAATTATTTTATTTTTTAATTTATAAAAAATTCTTATGCAAACATATATTTTTTATAAAAAATTACTTATAATAAAAATGATTTATTTTTCTAAACATCTGCATAATATTTTGTTACAATAGGTAATTCTCACAATAATTCACAACATAAAGGACATTTTTATGATTATTTCTTCTGCCAATGACTACCGAGAAGCCGCTCGCCGCCGTCTACCACGTTTTTTATTTGACTATATTGATGGCGGTGCGTATGCCGAATACACCCTAAAACACAACGTGTCGGACTTATCCGAAGTCGCCTTACGTCAGCGTGTGTTAAAAGATATGTCGCAACTTGACTTATCTACCGAGATTTTTGGCGAAAAATTATCCATGCCACTAGCCTTATCGCCTGTGGGTTTGACAGGCATGTATGCCAGACGTGGCGAAGTGCAAGCAGCAAGGGCTGCCGACAAAAAAGGCTTGCCATTTACCCTATCTACCGTGTCTGTGTGTCCGATTGAAGAAGTTGTGCCAGCAATTAACCGCCCAATGTGGTTTCAACTATACGTGTTAAAAGACCGTGGCTTTATGCAAAACGCACTTGAGCGTGCCAAGGCATCAGGTTGTTCCACCCTTGTGTTTACCGTGGATATGCCTGTACCAGGGGCAAGATACCGTGATGCCCATTCTGGCATGAGTGGCCCAAATGCCGCCATGAGACGTTATATGCAAGCCACCACTCGTCCGCATTGGGCGATGAATGTCGGTTTGATGGGTCGTCCGCATGACTTGGGCAACATTTCAAAATATTTTGGCAAAGCCATTGGGCTAGAAGACTACATGGGCTATTTGGGCGAAAACTTTGACCCATCAATCTCTTGGAAAGATTTGGAATGGATTCGTGATTTTTGGGACGGCCCGATGGTAATTAAAGGTATTTTAGACCCCAAAGATGCCAAAGATGCGGTCAGTTTTGGGGCGGACGGCATTGTCGTGTCAAATCATGGCGGTCGTCAGTTAGATGGCGTATTATCCACCGTTAAAGCCCTGCCACCCATTGCCGATGCGGTCAAAGGCGATTTAAAAATCTTAGTAGATTCTGGCATTCGTAACGGTCTTGACGTGGTGCGTATGCTTGCTTTAGGTGCAGACTTGTGTATGATTGGGCGTGCGTTTGTTTATGCGTTGGCGGCAGATGGCGAAGCAGGGGTAACCAATTTGTTAAATCTTTTTGAAAAAGAAATGCGTGTTGCCATGACTTTGACCAGCTCGCAATCCATCAAAGATATTAACCGTGATTGTTTGGTGGATTATGCCAAATTTGATTAAAAACTAAGAACCTGTATTCACAACATTACGCAGTAACATT
>CAKMOY010000120.1 GCA_927911235.1 uncultured Moraxella sp. | reverse complement strand
AAACGCTAATTTGCTCTTGGGTAGATTAGGTAGGTTTTTGGAACGGCAGTCTATTTTGGTAAAAGAGCAACAAGTGCAACAAGATTTTTACAAGTGCCATGCCTGTGATGGTGAGTGATGTGGAAAAAATGCAAAAACCTTGCCAGAACTGGAAAAAATCTTTAGATTAACCAAATAACCGCTTGACAGTTGATAAAAAATTGGTATAATTATCCGCTATAAACACAAAAATGTATTGCTCCTTTTGTTGGGGTCGTTAGCTCAGTTGGTAGAGCGTCTGCCTTACACGCAGAATGTCGGCGGTTCGAATCCGTCACGACCCACCATCTTTTTTAAAGATTTAAAAAAGAAATGTTGTTAAAAGACTACTTGCAGTGGTAGTTCAGTTGGTTAGAATACCGGCCTGTCACGCCGGGGGTCGCGGGTTCAAGTCCCGTCCGCTGCGCCATTATTAAAAAAGCCCCAAATCTTTACAGGTTTGGGGCTTTTTGCTAAGATAATGATTTCAAAATCAGTTGTTAATGAGTGTTGTTATGAGCTATGTTCGCCAAATTATGATGATTATGTTTGCCACCTTGGTGTTATTGGCGTTGCAGTATCAATATTGGTTTGGTGAAAATGGCAATCATGCGTTAAATAAACTCAAAAAACAAGTGGCTGAACAACAATACTTAAATGTTGAGCAACAAAAAGCCAATCATGTGTTGTTGGCTGATGTCAAAGACTTAAAAAGTGGACTTGAAGCAGTGGAAGAACATGCCAGAGCGGATTTAGGTCTGATTAAGTCTGGCGAAACATTCGTGCAGATGTCTACAGCAGACAATGTCTATGATGAAAACAATCAGTTCAAACCTGCTGTTAATCAGTCTGTCAAACTGCCTACCAAAACAACCATAGAGCAGGATTCGCCATGATAACGCCACATTTGCATTGTGTGGTGGTGGCTGCGGGTGTTGGCAAACGTTTTGGCTCAGCCACCCCAAAACAATATACCAATATTCATCATCTCACTGCATTGCAGCATAGTATTTTGGCATTAAGCCAAGTACATTTTGGGCAGACAAAAGCGTTTGAGCGGTGTTGTTTGGTGATTTCTGATGAAGATAGCACTGCAAAAACCTTGGATTTTGCTTTGCCGATGGATTTTGTGTTGGGTGGTGCGGAGCGAATGCACTCAGTTTTTCATGGGGTGCGTCATATTTGGCAACAGTGCCAAGCAAAACAACATCAAACAGAACAACGTCAAGTAGGCGATATATCCAATCATTGGGTGTTGATTCATGATGCGGCACGCCCTTGTGTGTTGGCTACGGATATTGAGCGTTTGATTGTTGAAGTGTGTGAAAATCAAGAGCGAGCAGGGGGCTTGTTGGCAGTGCCTGTGCGTGATACAGTCAAAAGACAAGCACGACAAGGTGACAATATCGTGAGTCAACAAACCCTTGACCGCAGTCAACTTTGGCTCGCCCAAACGCCACAGATTTTCCCTTTAGCAACTTTGTATCCGTTGCTAAAAAAAAGCCATTAAAGAATCCATTGAATTTACCGATGAAGCGAGTTTGTTTGAGCATTTTGGGCTGTACCCACGCCTGATAGCGGGTAGCCATAGCAATATTAAACTTACCTTTCCAGAAGATTTGTTGTTTGCCAAAGCGTTTTTTGGCTTAAAAATGCTTTAATAGTTCAACCGTTTCCACAATCGGCAATCCCACCACATTGCTATAACTGCCGTTAATCGCTTTGACCCACATCGCTCCCATACCTTGAATGGCGTAACCACCTGCTTTGTCATGCGGTTCGCCTGTGTGCCAATAATCACGCATCATACTGTGGGTTAAAGGGATAAATTGCACCGATGTTTTAACCAATCTTTGTTGATGATTGATAATTTTTGCTGTATTATCAATGTGTTGGATTTGGCTTACTTGTACGGCTGTCCAGACGTGGTGTTCATTATCACTCATTTGTTGCCACATTTGACAAGCGTCATCAAAGTTGGTGGGTTTTTGTAACACTTGTCCAGACTTTAACACGCCAATTGTATCGGCGGTAATTAACAAAACAGTGTTCGATTGTTCAAAAAAATCGGCGGTTAAAGATGTCAATGCAGATTTTGCTTTGTCATTGACCATTCGCAAGATATAGTCAGTCGGCGTTTCTTGTTCGGTTTTGGTTTCATCAATATGAATGCTTTGCACGGTGTGCAAAATTTGACATTGGTTTAACAATTCGTGCCGTCTGGGCGAAGTTGAGCCTAAAATGATGGGGTATAAAAAATTGCATAACAAAAACTGCATAAACTGGGATTATCGGGTATATTTAATCATGACAGCGACCAACAAGGGCCAAACAAAAATACTGGTAAAAACAGCAACGAACAATTCTGGGACAAAAACAGCTTGGGTAAAAAAATGCAAAATTACCAAACTGATTTGATAAATTAGCAAACACGCACTTGCCAATAGCCAAACCAATCCTGATGACAATTGTTTTAAATAACCGCTAATAAATTTGACAAAAAAAGCCACAATCACCGCACACAGTGCTTGCTGTCCGAGCCGACTATCGGTCAATAAATCCACACCCAAACCGATAAAAAATGCCAAAATCACCCCCATGCGTGCAGGTTGAAAAATCAACCAAAACACCAGCACCATCACAAGCCACATGGGGCGAAATAATGCAATGCTCGCACTCAATGGATAAATACTCAAAACCGATGCCAATACAAAACTTATCGCCATCGCAAGATAGATGTGTGTATTGGATTTTTTGGCGGAATGGGCGGTATTTGGCATGGCTAGATTTAAGAAGTTTTACTTGGGTTTTGTTTTGATTGCAACAGCAAGACATAAGAAGTATTTACAAAATTGGCGGTAGGCGTTACCATGATTTTGGCAAAACCACCTGCTTGTTCATCTTCTACTTTTGACACGCGTCCGACAGGAAAGCCTGCAGGAATACGACCGCCAAGCCCTGATGAAATCAGTTCATCGCCCACACGGACATCAGTCGCCTTAAAAATATAATCCAATGACAAAAATTGTGGGTTGCCCTTGCCTGACACAATGGCATTTTGTCCTGTACGTTTTACGGTAACGCCCACAGATTGCTGTTCGTCTGTTAATAGCACCACACGACTGGTATTGTCGTACACATTTAGCACTTGCCCCAAAATCCCTTTTTCATCAATCACGGTTTGACCAATTATCACGCCATCTTGTTTGCCTTTGTTAATCACAATCATTTGGCGTAACGGATTGCTATCCGTACCGATGGCTTTTGATGCCAACATCAAATTAAACTGACTGGGAATGGTGGTAGACAAAATGCCTTGTAAACGGGCATTTTCGGCAACCAAATAATCTTGGCGTTGCAGTTGCCCTTTCATGTGCAAAATTTCGGTTTTTAATTGAATATTTTCACGGCGAAGGGCTTCTTTGCTTTCAGTTTTGCTGTCAAGCCAACTGCCAAAAAAACTTGGATAAGTGGAAAACTGATAAATCGGTTGCATAGCCGCATGACTGGCATTGCGAAAAGGCTGAAACCATTCTGGATTTTTGCTGTCTAATAACATCAACACAATGGCACAAAAAACGACAATCGCCGTTTTGCGTAAAGCAAGCGGTTGTTGGCTAAACAAAGTTAATGACATACAAAATCCAAAATTACAAACAAAAATATTATAGAATAAAATACAAAATACCGCCAAAAGCGGTATTTTTCAAACATTAACAATTTTTTATACAAAAATCATATTTAATGACTTATTGTTAATAAAGTCCAACGCCTTGCCACCACCACGAGTTACACACGCCAATGGCTCTTCGGCAACGGTAACTGGCAAGCCTGTTTCACGAGAAATCAAAATATCCAAATTACGCAGTAATGCACCGCCACCTGTCAAAACAATACCACGTTCGGCGATGTCTGATGATAGTTCCGGTGGGGTTTGCTCAAGAGCGGCTTTTACTCCTGCGATAATCCCTGACAATGGGTCGCTTAGTGCTTTTTGAATTTCGGTAGACGTAACGGTAAAAGTTTTTGGCACGCCTTCTGCCATGCTACGACCACGCACTTCAACTTCAAGCGGTTTGTCCATTTTGTCTTCAATGGCAGTACCGACTTCCATTTTGATACGTTCGGCTGTGGTTTCACCAATCACACAACCATGCGTACGGCGAACGTGATTGATAATCGCTTCGTCAAACACATCACCACCGATACGAATAGAATCGGCATACACACAGCCAGACAAGGCAATCACGGCAATCTCAGTCGTACCACCACCGATATCCACAACCATAGAGCCACTGGCATCATGCACAGGCAATCCTGCACCAATCGCTGCCGCCATTGGCTCTTCAATCAATAATGCTTTGTTTGCACCTGCGGAAATTACCGCTTCACGAATGGCTTTACGCTCAACCAAGGTGGATTTGCAAGGTACACAGACAATTACATTCAAATTTGACAAAAGCCTTTGGCTTTTACTTTGGCAATAAAATGTTTTAACATTTGTTGTGTAACTTCAAAATCGGCAATCACGCCATCTTTTAGTGGACGAATGGCGGTGATGTTATCAGGAGTACGACCGAGCATTTGTTTGGCATCAATACCAACAGCGGCGACCGTTGGATTTTGGGTACGGTTACTGCGTAGGGCAACAACGGTTGGCTCATTTAGCACAACACCTTTACCCGGTGAGTAGATTAATGTGTTAGCTGTGCCTAAGTCAATGGCGATATTGGTTGATAAAAATCCGAACATGAATAAAATCCCAGTGGAAATGTTTTACTGCAAAATAAGCAGTCAATAGATCAAAATAAATAGTGGTAGATTATAACGCTAAAATATCGCAAATATAGTCATTTTGATAAAAACTGTCATTTATGTGGAATTTTTTTATAACAAATTATGACGAAATCATATTTTTTTGATTAAAAATTATTTTTTTATTGGTTTTTTAAATAATAGATTTTTGTTTGTTTTAAAATTTTTATCAAAATTTCACCCATAACTTTTATGAAATTTGTTAAAATAGACAGATTAATTTTTTTTTAAAGTGATAAAAAAGGAAAAACTATGTCGCAAAACGCTTCAAATAGTGCGATTTCAACCGATGATATTTTAGGTGTGGCAAAGCTCTCTCGCCTTGCTGTTAATGCTGATTTGGCGAATGATTATGCCAAAGATTTGAGCAAAATTTTATCTATGATGGACATTTTAGCCGATGTCAATACGGACGGTGTTGCTCCATTGACCAACGTGCATGACATGACACAGCCGTTGCGTGATGATGTGGTGGACGGTAATGGCTTGACGGTCAATCGTGAGCTAAATCAGTCGGTCGCTCCAAGTGTGCAAGATGGGTTGTTTCTTGTGCCACAAGTGATTGAGTGATGGTTGTATAAAATGCCAACTACTGAAAATTATTTTTATGATTTTGACTTTGATAATGCTACAATCATCAAACACCCAATGGTCAAGCAACCTTAAGAAAACAAGAAAGAATATGAGCAAATTTCGCAGTCCGTCTTATCCAAACTTGATAAAGATGTCGTGCAACTTATCAACGAACACTCAAGCCCAAAAGATATTGAACGCATGAATGCGATGTTTCGCTTGCTGTTTGCTTAACTTAACGTATTATTTACCTAATAATGTGCGTTTTACGCAAAATTTAGAATTGCAGTTTTTATGGGAAAGATTTCAATGAGATATTTTAAAACAGAATGGTCGCAAGATGATGTTGGTGATGAATTTCCAAACATTTATTATTCTGCTTTTAATGAAAAAGGCGATGAAGTTCAACGTATTGAAGTTTTTGTTTCTGGCAAAAAATTATATGCCGATGCAACTAATCAAGAAGGTGTTGATTAAACATGGCTTTATGATACTACGATTGATGATGTTTTACATTGTGGCGATGATAACGAAGAATTTGTTACGACTGAAATCAGTCAAACAAATTTTGAAAAATTATGGCAAAATCCCGAAAATCCAAAACTTTAGCAGTTTAAAATAATTACTCTGTAAACGTTGCGTAAAA
>CAKMOY010000119.1 GCA_927911235.1 uncultured Moraxella sp. | reverse complement strand
ATTTTCTTGCACCAAGTTTGTCAAACGTGCTGGCAAAATTGGCACGAAACGTTTCTTTTGCGGTTTTCTAATGGAAATTTCTTTGGCAGGTAAAATCTGAAAACTGTCAATTTTACCAACGCCATTTTGTTTAGTATTTTTTTAAATATATTTTAAATTGTTCGTATAAATGTGGGTCGTTAATTTCTAATTCTTTAATATCGTCATTAGTCAAACTTCGTTGAGTTTTTGCATTAAAAAAGCGAATATTGTCAATTTCATCATCAAACAAATCAATGCGAACAGGAAACGGCTGACCGACCGCAAACAAGTCAATCACGCTACCACGCACCGCAAATTCACTCGGTTCAAACACATTATCCACCGCATGATAACCTGCATTGACAAGCCGTTCTCGTTGCTGTTCAATATCAAATTTATCACCGACCGACAAGTCAAAATGCTGTCCAATAAGCCAAGAAATCGGAGCGACACGCTGAGCCAATGTCTGCACAACAATCAACAAAATTCCGTTAGTTGGCATTTGCGTTAAAAGGCGAATCCGCTCGGCAACGATGTCTTGATGTGGCGATAATTCATCATAAACCAACGTTTCCCAATCTGGAAACACATGAGCGTCCACCCCACAAAATCGCAGTTCGGTTTCTAATTGATTTAGCTGATTTTGGTCTTGGGTAACGACTACTTTTAGTCTGTCTTGCTGTCCGCTATCCGTTGTGGTTAGGCTTGCCAACCATAGAGCTTGAGCCATGCCTTGTAGATTGCCAAGCCACTTTTTGTCGTGTTTTGGGTTATCAAAAAGGGATTGATTGATACGAAATGTTAGATTTGATAAAGGATTGGCAGTCATATTAAAATTTTATGTGATATAAGATATATCATATTATGCGGTATTTTGTGTTTTTTTTAAAGGCAAATACATTTGAAATTGCTGTCAAAATTTTTTTTAACAAAAAAAAATGTGCCAACTTTATCTGACACATTTTTATCTTAAACAAAAACAAATTTAGAAAATCACACCGATTTTTCCGCCGACTCAACCGTTTGGCGAATTAAGGTATTAATCGTCATCGGGCCTACGCCCCCCGGAACAGGCGTGTAAGCTGATGCAATTTCTTCAATCCCTGCTAATTCAATATCACCAACACCGCCATTTTCAGTTGGGTGAAAACCTGCATCAACCACGACTGCACCTTGTTTAATCCAATCTTTTTTGATGAGTTCAGGCTTGCCGACCGCACCCACGACAATATCCGCTTGTTTGACGATTTCCGCCAAATTTTGCGTTTTTGAATGACAAATTGTTACCGTACAGTTGGCATTTAACAACATCATCGCCATTGGTTTGCCCAAAATCGCTGAGCGACCGACCACCACAGCGTGCTTGCCAGACAGCTCAATATTGTGTTTTTGTAGCAAATACATAATGCCTTGTGGCGTGCAAGACCCATACGCAGGCTCGCCCATCGCCATATTACCAAAGCCTAGACAAGTAACGCCGTCCACGTCTTTTTTGATATCAATCGCATCAAAACACACACGTTCATCAATCTGACTTGGCACAGGGTGTTGCAACAAAATGCCATGCACATTTGGATTGTTATTCAACTCATTGATTTTTGCTAATAATTGTTCGGTTGTAGTATCCTGAGGCATTTCAACTTTGATAGAATCCATACCAACACGGCGACACGCATTGCCTTTCATCTTAACATAAGTTGCTGACGCAGGGTCATCACCCACCAAAATCGTCGCCAAAATCGGCGTTGCCCCTGTTTCTTGTTTTAACGCCTCAACACGAGTTTTTAACTCGCTTTCCATCTGTGTTGCATAGGCTTTACCATCAAGAACTAAACTCATACCAAACTCCCATCATGTTAAAAATCTAAAAAATAAGCCTTATTTTAACCGATTTTGATAAAATTTTAAAATCCTAAAACCATAAAATTAAAAAAATCAAAAAAATGCAAAAACACTTGCACTTTTTATAAAAAATTTGGTATGATAGCAATCCTTAAGTGATGGCTGGGTGGCAGAGTGGTCATGCAGCGGACTGCAACTCCGTGTACGCCGGTTCGATTCCGACCTCAGCCTCCATTTTATTTTTAACAAGTTAAAAAAATACTTGCAAATAAAAATAAAATGATTATAATATCGTACATTCCAACGCACTGGCATTCACGCCAAGCGACTACTCCGCCCGGGTGGTGAAATTGGTAGACACAAGGGATTTAAAATCCCTCGCTCTAACGAGCGTGCCGGTTCAAGTCCGGCCCCGGGCACCATATTTTGAATCCTAAGTAAATCAACTACTTAGGGTTTTTTATTATCAAATTTTCTATCACAATCAATTTTAACAACAAATCACTTTTACAAAACACTGCTTTAACGGTATAATGTTTTGTTTATCCTATTTTTTTCAAAAACAAGTACGATTTTGGAGGCTATTTTGGCACGTTGGTTTGAATTTATGGGCAATCACCCATTTTTGTTTGGTATTTTATTTGTGCTAATTGTGTTATTT
>CAKMOY010000118.1 GCA_927911235.1 uncultured Moraxella sp. | reverse complement strand
TTTTTTGCCAATTCTGGGTGGGCATTCCCCGTAAAAATCGCCAAGTAAGGCATGGTACAGTCCTATATTTTGCACTTTACAATAACACAAAAACCTTGATAAAAATTTATCAAAAGTTTTGTGTTAAATTGTCATAAATTTAAAGATTAGGAAAGAAAATGGCAGGGGTAGCTGGACTCGAACCAACGGATGTCAGGATCAAAAACCTGATGCCTTACCAACTTGGCGATACCCCTAAAAACTTTGTTACAACTATTTTTGATTAAAAATAGTGTAATAGAATTACGGTGCGTACTATACCGTTTTTACAGGATTTTGTCAATGTAGATATCCATAACTTAACAGATAAAAACATTGATAAAGAAAATGGTAGGGGTAGCTGGACTCGAACCAACGGATGTCAGGATCAAAACCTGATGCCTTACCAACTTGGCGATACCCCTATATTTAAGTGCGATATTTTACTAAATTTTATTAAAAAAGCAAGTGTTTTTTTTTAATTTTTTCAAAAATTATAAACTTTTTACCAAAATACTGGGGCAGGGGGCTTGTTGTTGCCATGTTATGATTTGGCTATCGCTGATGTTAAAAGGGATTGGTAAAAATACGCAACTGCCTGTGCCTGTCATGCGTGGCGTGGTGTCGGTTGTAGTGTTGGCAAGATTTTGTAAAAATGCCAAAGCGGTTTTGACTTCTGTGGATAAATTTTTGACAATCGGCTCAAACACATTGCCAAAATTATCGCTTAATTTATCGGTAAATTCATCACTATGTTGCCCTAAAAATTCATGCGAAAAGGCGGTGCAACCCCGTTGTAATGTATCATTTCCAAATAATAATTTGGTATTGATATGGACATTTGGCATCAGCAATAAAAAACGCTGTGATGGTAAGTCAATCGGCGTTAAAATCTCGCCAATGCCTTCGGCTATCGCATCTTTACCAAAAATAAAAATCGGCACGTCCGCCCCCAATGTCGCCCCAATTTGGTGTAATTCGTCTGTAGTTAATTGTAACTGCCAAATGTCGTTTAAAGTCATCAAAGCGGTGGCACAATTGGACGAACCACCGCCAAGCCCTGCACCCATCGGGATTTTTTTATCCAACGTAATTTGAATAATCGGCAATTGTGCAAGCGTTTGTTGGGATAATTTTTGGTGATTTTTGGCAAAATTTAACAGGGCGATACTGGCTTTGATAATCAGATTATCGGCTGGGTTGTCGGTGATGTTTTGGTTACTGTGTAAGAAGACAGGTAGATTATCCGATATTTGTTGATTTGTTTGGCAAAATGTCAAAATATCTGCAAAATTGATTAGGCGAAATACGGTTTGTAAGTTGTGATAACCGTCAGGGCGTTTACCTGTGATGTGCAAAAAAAGGTTGATTTTGGCAAAAGATGGTTTGGTAATTGGTTGGTTCATAATTTTTTTGATGTTTTTGGTAAAAAGGGAGAAGAAAAAGTCTAACCAAATTTTGGTCTTTATTCAATCAGAAAAATTTGATTTTCTCAAGATTTCCCCCTAAAATCGTGGTATCTACTTTTTTATATTGAGCGTGCTATGGCGATTTTTTCAACTTTACCCCCATTTGATTGTAATAATGTTGGGTTAATGATAATTTAAATCAACAAATTCGTGAGTGTTTGACCCAAGCAGAGCAAGCCTTTGACAAGGCATTGAGCCAAGATGTCAATATTCGTGAGGTGGTGAGTGAGCGAAGTTTGTTGATAGATTTGTTGTTGGTGCAGTTGTTTAAGTTATATGAGCTTGACAAAACCGAGCTTGCGTTGTTTGCGATTGGTGGTTATGGACGTGGCGAGTTGCACCCACATTCTGATGTGGATATTTTGTTGTTAAGTCCGACTGCGATTGATGAGGATTTGAACAAAACTATTTCGCCATTTATCGCCAATCTTTGGGATATTGGTATTGAGCCTGCGTTGGTGGTACGGTCTATTGATGAGTGCCGCACGGCGTGTCAGGATATCACGGTGGCGACTAGTTTGCTTGAGGCAAGGCTGCTTGTTGGCAATGAGGCTTTGCAAAAAGTGCCATTGCAATTATTGACCGAAAGTTGGTCGCAGGTGGATTTTTATCATGCCAAAATTGACGAAGCCAAAACCCGCTATTATAAGCACAACACCACCGAGTACAATCTTGAGCCTGATATCAAAAATGCCCCCGGTGGCTTGCGAGATATTCACACGATTGGCTGGATTTGGAAACAATATTTGCGAGTGAACAAGCTGTTTGACTTGGTGCAACAAGGTTTTATCACCGAGCGAGAATTTGACGAATTGCAAATGGCGGAAGATTTTTTGTGGCAAATTCGCCATCATTTGCACAAAATTACAGGACGTAATGAAAGCAAACTTTTGTTTGATTATCAACGCACCATCGCCCAAAACATGGGTTATCAGTTGCGTGAAAACGACCACCCAAATGCCAATGTAGAGCGGTTTATGCGTGATTATTACCGCTTTGCCATGTCAAATGCCAGTTTGTCCGAAATGCTCACGCAACATTATTATGAATTGCTCATTGAAAACCGTTTGTCAGAAGAGCAACGTCCTGTACACAAGGTGATTAACGAGCGGTTTAAACTGGTGGGCGACCAAATTGCGGTAACGCATAACCGTGTGTTTGCACAATATCCCAATGCGATTTTGGAATTGTTTTTGTTAATGGGGCAAATGAATATCAAACACATTCGCACACGCACGCTAAGGGTGCTTGCGATTGCGTCCCGCAGTATTGATGAAACCTTTCGCCAAAATCCTGTGAATAAACAACTGTTTATGGACAATTTAAAAGAACAAAATTTGTTGTTTTGGCGATTGCGAGTGATGAAACGCTATGGCGTGTTGGGGCGTTATTTGCCTGCTTTTGGACAAATTATTGGCTTAATGCAGTATGATTTGTTTCATCGTTATAGCGTTGATGCCCATATTTTATTGTTGGTGCGGATTTTGCACCGTTTTACCGATGACAAATATGAAAGTGCCTTTCCACTTGTCAGCAGTATTTATCGTAGGATTGAGCGTAAAGAAATTTTGGTGTTGTCAGCGATTTTCATGACATTGCCAAAGGGCGTGGGGGCGACCACAGCAAACTTGGCGAACAAGATGCGGTGGCGTTTTGTTTAAATCATGGTTTAAGCCAAGCCGATGCCGATTTGGTCGGTTGGTTGGTTAAAAAACACCTGCTCATGTCTTTGACCGCCCAGAAAAAAGATATCTCTGACCCTGCGGTGGTTGCTGATTTTGCCGAACAAGTTGGCAATGTAACTTATCTAAACCATCTGTATGCCTTGACGGTTGCCGATATGAATGCGACCAATCCACAGCTTTGGAACAGTTGGCGAGCGACTTTAATGCGTCAATTGTATGTACAAACCAGACGCATTTTGCGAGCGGACATTGACGCACCGATGAACCGCCAAGACATGATTGCCAACAATCGTGAACTTGCTAAAAACTTGTTAAACGATGACCCAGAATTTCACCAAATTGAAAAACTGTGGGAAGATTTGGGCGATGAATATTTTTTGCGGGAAATTCCTGCCGATATCGTTTGGCAATCCAAAGCCATCATGGCACATGAAAAAGCCAATCAACAAAGCGAAAACACGCCATTAATTATCTTGCGTGAACACCGTGAACTTGCCCTTGATGCGGTGCAAGTGTTTATTTATACCAAAGACCAAGCCAATCTGTTTGCCGTTACCATGTCGGTGTTTGACCGCATGAATTTGGACGTATTGGACGCACGCATTATCACAGCGACACGAGATTTTGCGGTGGATTCGTATGTTGTGCTTGACCGTCAAGGCACATTGTTAAAAGATGTAGAACGCCAAGAAGATGTCAAAGCACAACTGATTCAAGCCTTTAACGACCCCAATCCGCCAAGCGTGATACAAAAACGTTTGCCAAGAGAATTAAAGTATTTTAAAGTACCAACAAAAGTCAAATTTAGCTTTAACGAAGAAACCAAACAACACATGATGACCCTAGAAACCCTTGACCAGCCTGCACTGTTGGCAAGGGTAGGGCAGGTGTTTTTAAAATATCACATTGAGCTACATTTTGCCCGTATTACCACGCTTGGCGAGCGAGCCGAAGATATGTTTTTTATCACCGACCAACACGACAATGCCCTAAGCGATGACGTATTGGAAAATGTTAAACAAGATTTGATTGATATTTTGACGGTTAGCTAAATTTAGTCTTTGATTGCCATCGTGATGGTGTAAGTTTTGCCTTGCTTGATTTTATCAGAATTGCCAAACACTTCGGTAAACGAGCGTTTCATAAAATCACGCAAGCCGTTAATGGTAACAACATAAAATCTTGCACCGCTCTCCATCGCATTATAAGCGTCAAGTAGGTACAAATAATGCTGTTCTTTGCTAGCTTTGGCTGGTAAATTACTCATCACAAGGCTAAATTTGCGACTTTTATCCACATGAAAAAAGCCGTTGGACAGCTGTACTTCGGCATTATTTAAGCCGTTTTTTGGCAGTTTAATTTGGCATATTCCACCGCCACAAAGTCTTTGTCAATGAGTAAATGCTGTCCGTTTGGGCATTCACGGCTTGCGGTCATGCCAAGCACGCCATAGCCACAGCCTAAGTCGATGGAGTTGTCGTCCGCTTTAAAATCAATATAATCAAGGAGCATCAGGCTACCGTCATCAAGTTTTTCAGGCGAAAAAATTCCCCAAGTGCTTGTGAAAGAAAACGGCTTGCCAAGTACATCTTGGGTGAATTGAATGTCATCTCGCCAATGGTTTGATTTGGTTAAAAGTTCGGTTGGGATTTGGTGCATTTTGGTTGCCTTTTGTTAAATCAGTGTTAAGCCAAAGGGTTGGTATTCGTTAAATTTGCCGTCTTGAGAAAGTAGCGTAAAGTCATCTTGGATACATTGCCAAATCATAATGCGGTCAAATGGGTCTTTATGTTTTTCCACGCTCGGTAATTCAAATAAACTTGCCATAATGGTGTGATGAACGTCCAAAATCTCAAAATTCATCTCTTGTATCATTGCAGTATTTTATCCTAAATACTGTAAATAACGCTAGGATATCTTACACATGTTGGAGTTGAATAATTAATTTGCATTTAAATCACCTTACTAAACCGATTTTGATGTTTTTTATTCAAATAATCATCAAACACCATCGCCACATTACGTCCAAGCAGTCGCCCTTTTGGCAACACACGAATGCCCTTAGCGTCCATATCCACCAAGCCGTCCTTTTGCATTTCGCTAAGTGCTTGAATTTCATCAATAAAATACGTCATCGGGTCAATGCTAAACCGCATATTCACATCTTTAAAATCCATATAATCATGACACAACAAATTCATAATCACATAACGGCGTAACTGGTCAGCGATTTTCACATGAATATGCTTAATAGCAGGCAATTGTTTGTTATTAATTTTTTCTTGATACGCAGGCAATTCCGTATCATTTTGTAAATAATGGTCGCCAATCTGACTAATAGACGACACGCCAAAACCCAATAAATCACAGTTACCATGCGTGGTATAACCCTGAAAATTGCGGTGCAACTTGCCTTCACGTTGGGCGATTGACAAGCTATCATCTGGCAAGGCAAAATGGTCAATGCCGATATACTGATAACCTGCGGTATTCAATGCCGAAATCGTATCGCCAAGCATGGTCAATTTCTCAGCAGGTGTTGGTAAATCTTCTTCTTTAATACGGCGTTGTGAAGTAAAACGCTCTGGTAAATGGGCATAATTAAACACCGACAAACGGTCAGGTTTAATGTCAATAATCTTCTCTACTGTGTGTTTGAGTGTGTCTGGCGTTTGATGTGGCAAGCCGTAAATCAAATCAATATTAATAGAACGATAACCCAAACGGCGAGATTCCGTCATCACATTGCGAATTAGCTCTTCAGATTGTACACGATTCACGGCAATTTGTACTTGTTCGTCTAAATCTTGCACACCAAAACTTACACGGTTAAAACCCAGTCCACGCAACACTTCTAGCGTTGTTGGACGCAGTTCTCGTGGGTCAATTTCAATGCCGTAATCTGCTGTTTCTTTGGTACTAAATTCAAATTGCGTGTGCAAAAAATCCCACAATTGCACCAATTCATCATCGCTTAAAAATGTAGGCGTACCACCGCCAAAATGGATTTGCTCCACGACAGGATTGCCTTTTAATAATGAACGTTTGTGGCGAATTTCTTTAAACAAATATTCCAAATAATCACCAGAATTGCTATTTTTCTTGGTAATAATTTTGTTGCAACCGCAGTAATAGCACAGCGTACGGCAAAAAGGAATGTGAAAATACAGCGATAATGGCGTATTTTCATCACGATTTTGTAAAATTTCGGCTTCGGCATTGTCAGCAATCGGCACAAACTCCAACGCAGTCGGATACGAAGTATAACGTGGGCCTGAGCGGTTGTATTTTTTGATTAATTCTTCATCAAACAGTCGCATTTGGCTGTCGTAATCACGATTGGCGTTGGCGTACGGATTTTCCACGATTTCCACAGGGCGAGTGGTGAATGGAGCTTCGCTTGGTGGTAATTGGCTGTTTTGGCTCATAATTTTTTCTCTTTTTTTTGGCTAATTTCATGTAAATAAAATATATTATAACATAGTGATGGATTTGATAATAAAAAGGTTGTAGAATTTACTGATTAGTTTTGTAAATTGCCACGATAGCTTAACGCTTCGGTAATGTGAGCGGTTTCAATATTTTCGCTTTGTGCTAAATCAGCAATGGTGCGAGCCACACGCACAATGCGATGATACGAACGAGCCGATAGATTTAGGCGTTGCCCTGCCATTTGTAACAGTTTAGCTTGGGCTTCGCCAAGTTTGGCAAATTGTTCAAGTTCATTTGGGGTTAAATCACTATTAAGTTTGGCTTGACGGTTTTGCTGTCGCTCATAGGCTTTGATAACACGCTCACGCACGCTTGCCGAGCTTTCGCCACTTTGAGCTGATTGCAAATCGGACATGGGCAAACTTGGCACGGTAATGTGTAGGTCAATGCGGTCAAGCAATGGTCCTGAGAGTTTTTCTTGATAGCGTTTGATTTGTTCGGGTCGGCAACTGCACCGCCCAGACTTATCACCATAATAACCGCATGGACATGGGTTCATCGCACCGACCAGTTGAAAATTGGCTGGAAATTTTGTTTGGTGATTGGCACGGCTGATAATGATTTCTTTGTTTTCAATCGGTTGTCGCAATACTTCAAGCACTTTTCGGTCAAATTCTGGCATTTCGTCTAAAAATAACACACCAAAATTTGCCAACGAAATTTCCCCCGGTTTGGGATTTGAGCCACCACCGACCAACGCCACCGCTGATGTGGTATGATGAACTTGGCGAAAGGGGCGAGTGCCAAAGTCATACGGCACATTGGCAATCGAATAAATGCTCGCCACTTCTAAGGCTTCGTTGTCATTTAATGGGGGTAAAATAGTCGGCAGGCGTGATGCCATCAAGGTTTTGCCAGTCCCTGGCGAACCACAAAACAACAGCGAATGTCCGCCTGCTGCCGCAATCTCCAACGCTCTGCGGGCTTGGTGTTGCCCTTTGACATCGGCTAAGTCCAGTTTGTGCGAGCTGACCTGATAGCTGGCTTTAAATTCGGCATGGCTCAAGCTTTGCTCATTGTTTAAATGTTCACAAACTTGTTTTAAATTTTCCGCTTGTAATACCTCAATGCCTTGTACTTTCACTGCTTCATTGGCGTTGTCTTTTGGGGCGATAAGGGTATGATTGCTGGTTTTGATTGCCCTTGCGACAGCCAACACGCCAGAAATCGGACGCAAATCACCATTTAACGCCAGCTCACCAATAAATTCAAAATTGGCAATTTTGCTATCGTCAATTTGACCGCTTGCCACCAAAATACCAATCGCAATCGGTAAATCCAGCCTTGCTCCGTCTTTTGGCAAGTCGGCAGGGGCAAGATTAATCGTCAGTCGGCGATTGGGAAATTGAAAACCCGAGTTGATAATGGCGGAACGCACTCTGTCTTTGCTTTCTCGCACGCTCGCCTCTGGCAAGCCGACAATGGTAATGGCTGGTAAGCCTTGTGATAGATGGACTTCTACCATGACGCTTGGGGCATTTAAACCGACCACCGAGCGAGTAAAAATTTGGGCAAATGACATAGTTTTCCTTAAAAAAAGTGAACTTTTAGTATAACAAATTTTGTAAAAAAACAATATCTTCAATGTGAGAATGAAACAACTTTTCACAAAATGTCGTATTGTGAAAATCAAGTTTGGTTTTCATTATAATGAAAAAAAGCCAAAAAACGTGAATTTTTTCATTATAATGAAAATTGCTGGTTTTTTGCAATTGATTTCAGCCAAAACAAATCAATTTAAACCCCAAAATTATGTTAAAATATCGGCATTCTATTTAACAACAGGAAAAATCAAATGGCAAAAATCATTGGTATCGGTAACGCACTTGTGGACAGCGAATTTGTCCTAACAGACGCACAACTTGCACACACAGGCTTAACCAAAGCCAACATGACACTTGCCAGTCATGACGAACAAGCCGACCTTATCCAATCGCTAAAAACCCAACAAATATCTGCTAGTAAACTTGCAAGCGGTGGCTCATCAGCCAATTCTATCTTTGTCATGGCAAGTTTGGGTAGCCAAACTTTTTATGCTTGCCGAGTAGCAGATGATGAAATGGGACATTTTTTATTTAGATGATTTAAATAAAGTTGGTGTAAAAACTTCACAAAAATCTATCGCCAAAGACGGCGTAACAGGTAGCTGTATGGTGTTAGTAACGCCTGATGCCGAGCGTACCATGCAGACGCATCTTGGCACATCAGCTGAAATCAGCGAAAATGAAATTGATTTTTCGCAATTAGATGATGCCGATTGGTTGTATATTGAAGGCTATTTGTCCATGACATCGTCTGTACAGTCGGCAATTATTGAGTTAAAAAATCAAGCCAAACAAAAAAACGTCAAAGTTGCGGTGAGTTTTGCTGACCCTGCAGTGATTAAATTTGGGCGTGATGGGCTAGAAACCATGCTAAACGGCGGTGTGGACGTGGTATTTTGTAACTGCGAAGAAGCCATGCTCTACACAGGCGAAACCACGCACCAAACCGCAAGCCAAGCCTTGTTAAAAGTCGCAAAAATGGCAGTCGTTACCAATGGGGCAAACGGCACGATGATTTGTTATCAAGATGGTTTTGTTAATGAAAAACATGAGAGTAATCAACTACATATCGCCACGCCAGCCGTTGAAAAAGTACTAGATACCAACGGTGCAGGCGATAATTTTGCAGGGGCGTTTTTGCACGCATTCGCTGATGGGCAGGATCTGGCAAGTTGTGGCAAGTTGGCAAGCAAAGTCGCAAGCCAAGTTATTCAACAGTTTGGGGCGAGATTGACGGTTGAGCAGTACAAAAGTTTGCTTTAATTTTTGAAATTTATTTGCAATTTTGTCAATGCGATTGATAAATTGTTAAACCTTGATGATTGTTAGCAATGTCAAGGTTTTTTAATATTTGACCGTCAATGATGATGTCAGGGCTAATCTCAAGCATTGGCACAACCACAAAATTCCGCTCAAAAATGCCAATATGCGGTACTCTTAGCCGTTCGTGTTGGATTTTTTCATCGCCATATAACAGCACGTCCACATCAAGGCTACGCTCCCCCCAATGGCGTAGGCGTTCACGTTTGGCATTTTGCTCAAGGCTTTGGCAAAAATCCAACAGCTCAAGCGGTGGCAAATCGGTTTCCGCTTTTAAAACGGCATTGATAAAGTCAGGTTGATCGGTCACGCCAAAGGCTTTGGACTGATACAAAGACGACACTTGCACATTGACAAAGTGGGGCGAAGTTTTAAATGCTTGTATCGCGTTGGTAATGTGTTGGGCTGGCGTGCCAAGTTCGTTAGCGATATTTCCGCCTAAGCCGATATAGCAAGTTCTTGAATTATTCATCATTTGTCGGTTTCACCGCTTTTTTCCGAGTGCGTTTCACAGTCGGTTTGTCATCATTTTGAGTAGGCAGTCGTGGCGAACGCTTGCGTTTTGGTTTTTCTTGTGCGGTTGCTTCGGCTTGTTGAAATTCAGGTTCGCTCAAGCCTCGTTTTTTATCCAATATTGACAAATGAGAGCTTGGCAATCGGCGTTTGCGTTCGGCAGGCACACCTTGCAACAGTCTTTGGGCTTGTTCATTGCCAACTTTGTGTGGTTTGGTGGTGTCTTTTGTTGGTTGATTGGCGGTTTTTGGCTTGGCAATACTTTCACGTTGTTCCAACATTTTTTGAATATTTTCAAAATAATTTGCCGTTTGCATCGCTTCGCTATTTGGCTGATTGGCAAGTGATAATTGTTGCAACTGGGCTTTTTCTTGGCGTTGTTGAGCGGTTAAATTTTTGCCTTTGGCGGTATTTTTTTGTACATTTGCCAAATTGTTTTCGCTTGTTGTCATACCGTCCGAAAAATCTTTGATGGCACGAGCAAAGCGTGATTTAACCGCTTCAATGTCAAATTCATCAACCGCTTGAATACGTTGTTTTTGGTTCAAAGTTTGAAACCACGCCCACCAATGCCCCATGCCGTTGGTGCTTTCATCATCAAGCGTTACCGCTTCGCCCATCAGATTTTTTAAGGCGTTATTTTTGGCAAATACTGCTTCACGCAACAATAAAAAGTCAAAACTTGCCCGAAAATTTTGCGATTCAAACAGTTTTAACAGATTTTTTTTTGCGTGGTTCGGCAAGGCGAGATTGCATGAGCCAAATATCTTTGACAAATTGTTCGGCAAATTTTGGCATGGCGGTTCTGGCTCGTTGCCGTTCCATGATAAGGTTGCTGGCAAATTGTTGAGCTTCGTTAAATCCCATTTTTTTTCTTGTGTTTGTTTAACAAATACAAATAATTTTCCCACAACAAACACGCATAAAAAAACGCAGGATTGGTACTTTTATCGCTTTGCACTCGTTTATCGGTGTTAATCGCAACTTGCTCAACCAAAGGTGTCATCAGCGTTGGCGGATAAAAAAGCAGTGCATCAAAGGCTTTATAATCATAAAGTAGTGGCAACAGATTGTTCAAATAACCGCCAGAAATCATTTTTTGCGTTTCATCGTACAAACGGTGTGGCGAAACGTGGGTCAAAAGCTCCCAACTTTGCGGATTAAACTGTTTTTCCAATTGTTTGTCAAATTTAAAATTTAACTTTGCCTTAAAACGCAAGGCACGCAATAGGCGAACGGGGTCTTCTTCCACACGAGTTTTAGTATCGCCAAGCAGTCGCAATGTGCGGTTCTTGATGTCGGTCAAACCATCACAAAAATCATAAACAAAACCCTCAAACGGCTGATAATAAAGGGCATTAATGCTAAAATCACGGCGAACCACATCGGCAAAAATATCGCCCCACACATTATCTCGCAAAATCATGCCATCTTCGTTGGTATGATTGCCCCCAGTCGGTGTCGCCCGAAAAGTCGCCACTTCAATCAAATCACGTCCCGAATACACATGACACAGCAAAAACCGCTTGCCAATAATACGGCAACGCTTGCCAAATACTTCTTTAATTTGTGTCGGCGTGGCATTGGTAACTGCGTCAAAATCTTTTGGCTCAAGCCCAAGCAACGCATCACGCACACCGCCCCCCACGATATACGCCTCAAAACCTGCTTGAGTGAGCGTCAAAATCACCTCTTTAATAGAACTTGGCAAATAGCCTTTATTTAGCCCAAGCTGTTTGGCATCACGGCGAGCCAACTTACGGTCAAAGTTTTCTGTAGTATTGCCTGTATTTATCGGATTTGAAGGGGTTGTTTTGGATTTTCTTGCCATAAAAATTTGGACTCAACATCAATAATAAAATTAAAATATCCCTTTATTCTAACAAATTTTTTAAGCCTTGCGTGATTAATCTAAAAAACAACGCAAATTTTGTCAAACTTTGTAAAAGACTTACGGCAAAACCGTGATTAAATGCCGATTTTTATCCACAGTCGCCTTGCCAATGCCTTTTACATTTGCCAACTCATCAACCGACTTAAAAGGAGCAATCATGGTACGATAGGTAATAATATCTTGAGCCTTTTTCGCTCCAATGCCTTTTAACTGAGCAAGCTGTGCTTCTGTAGCCGTATTAATATTGATTAAAGTTGGCGTATTTATAGTGGCTACATTTGGATTGGTCGGTGTTTGCAAAGCGGAAACTGACGTAGACGAAACCGATGATTTTGGTTGTTTAATTGTCAAAAATGCCTGTTCTGCCGACATCATAGGACGACAAACCTGTGTATAGCCCACATTTAAAAACAAAAATCCAGTAATCATTAACAAAAACTGCATGACAATACGCATTTAACTCACCTTACTCAAAAAATTACAGTAGTATCACTAAAAATATTATAATACAAAAATAATCAAAAATATAAGTTATTGAAAACCAAAGAAATTCCAAGAAACCCATAAAAAAGCTATCTTTTTTCAAAAACACATTGACAGATGAAATAAAAAGCGTATAAATAACGCACCTACCGTAAGCGGAGCTATGACAAAAAATCTAGTGAA
>CAKMOY010000117.1 GCA_927911235.1 uncultured Moraxella sp. | reverse complement strand
TGCCAAAAATCGCTTACAAATGTAAACATATATTGCAGATTTTTATCCAAAACACCTTGAATTAATATCGGATTTTTATTGCAAAAAATGCTCAAAAAATACCTAAAAATAGATTTTTTTAGCTATTTACCGATAAATTTTAATAAATATTGTAAAAAAGCAAAAAAAATGCAATTTTGTCAAAAATAAACTTTACAAAAAGGTAACATTTGCATTAATATAGACAGGGTTTTTAAAACGGGTTCATTTTTAACAAATAAACCCCACTCAATTTTTATTGACTCAATATAGATAGAAGTTAAGATTATGGCAGACGCACACGAAATTACTTCCAATGAGTATATTCAGCACCATTTGACCAATTGGACATTTGGTCATCACCCAGAGCTTGGGTGGAAAGTTGCAGAAACACAAGCAGAAGCAACCGCAATGGGTTTTAACGCCATTCATTTAGATTCTATGTTATGGTCAATTGGGCTTGGTATTTTCTTTTGTGCATTATTTGCGATGGTTGCCAAAAAAGCAACGTCAGGTGTACCAACAAAACTACAAGCCTTTATTGAATTAATTGTAGAATTTGCAGATAGCAATGTTCGTGATACCTATCATGGTACGTCAAAACTTATCGCACCATTGGCATTGACTATTTTTGTGTGGATTTTCTTAATGAACTTAATGGATTTAATCCCAATTGATTATATCCCAGTTCTTGCACAAAAAATTGGTGCTGCAATGGGGCATGACCCGCACCATGTATATATGAAAATTGTACCAAGTACTGACCCAAACGTAACGCTTGGTATGTCATTTTCTGTATTTGCACTTATTATTTTTTATAGTATTAAAGAAAAAGGATTTGGTGGCTTTATTGGTGAATTAACACTACACCCATTTAGTGCAAAAAATCCGATTGCAAAAATTATTTTAATTCCTGTTAATTTTATCTTAGAATTTGTAACCCTAATTGCAAAACCAATTTCATTAGGTTTACGACTATTTGGTAATATGTATGCAGGTGAGTTGATTTTTGTATTAATCGCCCTAATGCCATTTTGGATTCAATGGGTGTTATCAGTACCGTGGGCTATCTTCCACATTTTAGTAATCACTTTGCAAGCGTTCGTTTTTATGATGCTAACAATTGTATATCTTAGTCTTGCGTCACAAACTGAACATTAATTTTTAACAATGAGGATATTTAGATGAACCCAGAATTAGCAAGTATGACCGTTATCGCAGTGGCATTGCTTATTGGTTTAGGTGCATTAGGCACAGGTATTGGCTTTGCTATCTTAGGTGGCAAATTCCTAGAAGGTGTTGCTCGTCAACCAGAATTAGGCTCACAACTACAAACTCGTATGTTCATCGTAGCGGGTCTTCTTGATGCTGTACCAATGATTGGTGTTGGTATTGCGATGTTATTGTTATTCGCTAATCCATTAGCTGGTTAATAGGTAGGCTATCAGTACACCGTTCACAGTATTTTGCTGTGAACGAGGATAGAAGAAACTTAATTAACGAGGGATTCTGAAGTGAATATCAATGCAACCCTAATTGGACAATCAATTGCATTTGCTATTTTTGTGATATTTTGCATGAAGTTTGTATGGCCACCATTGGCTGCCGCCATTTCAGACCGCCAACGCAAAATTGCAGATGGCTTAAATGCTGCCGAAAAAGCGAAAGCCGATTTGGCAAGTGCGACTGAAACTGCTGATAAAGAGCTAGCAGCCGCAAAAGCAAAAGCAGCTTCACTCATTGACCAAGCGAATAAAAGTGCTAATCAAATGATTGAAGATGCAAAATTACAAGCACAAGCCGAAGGTGAGCGTATTCGCCAACAAGCTCGTGATGCAATTGACCAAGAAATTAACAAAGCCCGTGAAAGCCTTCGTGCACAAGTTGCCGAACTTTCTGTACTTGGTGCTGAGAAAATTTTGCAAGAAAAGGTCAATCCAGAAGTACATGCTAATATGTTAAACCAATTGGCGACCAAATTATAAGTGGCAATAGTATAGTGAGGATATGATGGCTGATTTATCAACCTTAGCAAGACCGTATGCAAAAGCAGCATTTGACTATGCTAAAGAGCATCATGCTATCAGCGAATGGCAAGACTATCTAGCCGTTATGAATGCCATCGTTAGTGATAAAGCATTTGCAGAATATTTACATAATCCAGCAATTGCCGCTACTGCCAAAGTCACCACTTTAACAGATTTATACAATCAAACTGCACCTGAAGATAGCAACAATGTTTTTAAAGCATTAAGCACGGCTATTGAGGGTGGTCAACCAACAGATAATGCGTTCGTAAATTATTTAACCCAACTTGCAGAGCAAGAACGTTTGGCGTTATTACCATTATTCACGAGCGTTTTGGCTTGTTAAAAGCAGCCGATGCCAAAGAAGTCAATGCCTATGTCACATCGGCATTTCCATTAACAAAGGCACAAGAGCTTTTACTTGAAAACCGTTTATCAACTTCATTAAATGCAGAAGTCATTTTGCAGGTTGAGGTTGACCCAAGCCTAATTGGTGGGCTTACCATTAAAGTTGGCGATAAAGTGATTGATGATTCTGTGCGTGGCAAATTAAAACAGTTAAAAACACAGCTAATTAGTTAATTATTTTTTGTTAAATAATAAATAGTTAGTATCAATTTAAGGAAACAGTGCAATGCAACAATTGAATCCAGCGGAAATCAGTAATCTGATTAAGCAGCGAATTCAAGACCTGACTGCGGGTGCCACAGCAAAAAATGAAGGCACTATCGTTATGGTGTCTGACGGTATCGTACAGATTCATGGTCTTGAAGATGCCATGTACGGCGAAATGATTGAATTTGAAGGTGGCATCTATGGTATGGCATTAAACCTTGAGCAAGACTCAGTTGGTGCTGTTGTATTAGGTGACTACTTAAACCTACAAGAAGGTCAAAAAGCCTATTGTACAGGTCGTATTTTAGAAGTACCAGTCGGTCCTGAATTGCTAGGTCGTGTCGTAGATGCACTGGGTAATCCAATTGATGGTAAAGGTCCTATTAACGCAAAATTAACTGATAAAGTTGAAAAAATTGCACCAGGTGTAATTGACCGTCAATCAGTTGATGAACCTGTTATGACAGGCTATAAATCAGTTGATACCATGATTCCAATCGGACGTGGTCAGCGTGAGCTTATCATTGGTGACCGTCAAACTGGTAAAACTGCCATGGCGATTGACGCAATCATTGCACAAAAAGCCTCTGGTATTAAATGTATCTATGTTGCGGTTGGTCAAAAACGTTCAACCATTGCCAACGTGGTACGTAAATTAGAAGAAACAGGCGCATTAGAATATACAACAGTGGTTGTTGCGTCAGCTTCAGAGCCAGCATCACTACAGTATATCGCCCCTTATTCTGGTTGTACTATGGGTGAGTATTTCCGTGACCGTGGTGAAGACGCTTTGATTATTTATGATGACTTGTCAAAACAAGCGGTTGCTTATCGTCAAATCTCGTTACTATTACGCCGTCCACCAGGACGTGAAGCCTATCCAGGTGACGTATTCTATCTACATTCACGTCTATTAGAGCGTGCTTCTCGTGTGAATGCAGACTATGTGGAAAAATTCACCAATGGTGCGGTAACTGGTAAAACAGGTTCATTGACTGCCTTGCCAATCATTGAAACCCAAGCAGGTGACGTTTCTGCATTCGTACCAACTAACGTAATTTCTATTACTGATGGTCAGATTTTCTTAGAGTCAAGCCTATTTAACTCAGGTATTCGTCCTGCGGTCAATGCGGGTATTTCGGTATCTCGTGTGGGTGGTGCAGCACAAACCAAAATCATCAAAAAAACTATCAGGCGGTATTTCGTACAGCCTTAGCACAGTATCGTGAGTTGGCAGCGTTTGCACAGTTTGCATCTGACCTTGATGATGCCACTCGTAAACAGCTTGACCACGGTCAGCGTGTGACTGAATTGATGAAACAAAATCAGTATGCGCCAATGTCAATTGCGGAACAAGCTGCGGTTATCTTTGCATCAAATGAAGGCTACTTGGCAGATGTCCCTGTGAATAAAATTGGTGCATTTGAGCAAGGTTTGCTACGTTATTTGCGTGAGCAACATGGTGCATTCATGCAAGAGATTGATGATACGGCAAACTACAATGATGATATTGCTAATACTTTTAAAACAGCGATTGAAACATTTAAACAAAACCATTCTTTTTAATTAAAAGAATGTTGTATTGTCACAAAACAGATGAGCAAAGCACCACATAGAAAAGTGCTTTGTTCATTTTCAAAATTTTGTTAATTTTAAAAATATTAACTAAACCCAGCTGTATGGATTACTTATGGCAAGTTTAAAAGAAATTCGAGCAAAAGTTGCGAGTATTAAAAGTACCCAAAAAATTACTCGAGCCATGCAAATGGTTGCAGCGAGTAAGATGCGTCGTGCCCAAGAGCGTATGCAATTAGGCAGACCTTATGCTGATAATATGCGTCGAGTTGTTTCTCACTTGGTAAAAGCTTCACCTGATTATAAGCACCCTTATTTGACTTCAAGAGCGGTGAACCGAGTTGGTTATATTGTAGTTACATCAGACCGTGGCTTGGCAGGTGGCTTGAATATCAATTTGTTTAAAAAATTGATGCAACACGTCAAAGAAAAAAACAGCCAATCCGTAGAAGCTCGTTTTGCGGTGATTGGTCAAAAAGGCGTGAGCTTTTTCAAAACCTTTGGTGGTACGGTGATTGCAGCCGAATCACATTATGGAGATAACCCAAGTTTTGAGCAATTAAGCACGCCAGTACAAGTGATGCTTGATGCGTTTAACCGTGGTGAAATTGATGAGATTTATTTGGTTTATAATGAATTTATCAATGCCATGACGCAAAAACCCAATGTGCAACAGCTTGTACCGATTTCATCTAGTGATTTGCATGATGAAACAATGGCAAGTCGTGAGCATAGTTGGGATTATATTTATGAACCATCTGCCAAAGATTTGGTTGATAGTTTGATGGGACGTTATGTTGAGTCTGTCGTCTATCAAGGTGTGGTGGAAAATATTGCTTCTGAGCAATCTGCTCGTATGGTTGCGATGAAAGCAGCTACCGATAATGCAGGCAACTTAATCAAAGATTTACAATTAGTTTACAACAAGCTGCGTCAAGCGGCGATTACCCGAGAAATTTCGGAAATCGTTGGCGGTGCTGCTGCTGTTTCATAATTGACCTAAATTCAAGGAGAACGTAATGAGTAGCGGTCGTATTGTACAGATTATTGGCGCGGTTATTGACGTTGAATTTGACCGTCAAAGCGTACCAAAAATTTATGATGCTTTAAAAGTAGAAAATACAGAAACAACTTTA
>CAKMOY010000116.1 GCA_927911235.1 uncultured Moraxella sp. | reverse complement strand
ACATTGCGTGGTGTTTTTTTGAGCAAAAAAAACTGATAGATTTTATCAAAAAAAATAAACCAAATCTGACTTGTTATCTGCTAAAACAATGCTAAAATACATCAATTGTAACAAAATATTTATTACGGTACTTTAATGATGACTAGCATAATAGATAACGCTCAACAATGCACCATTGCCAATCCCATTAGCTTTGATGGCATTGGTTTGCATAGTGGCAAAACCGTGCATATGCGATTTTTGCCTGCACCGACTGACACAGGTATTCAGTTTATCCGCTCGGATTTGGCAGATGCGACACCGATTTTGGCACGATTTGACCAAGTCAATGACACCTTGATGTCATCAAATCTGACGAATGACAAAAATCAACGTATCGGCACGGTAGAGCATTTGATGAGTGCGATTGCTTGCATGGGCGTTGACAACCTTATCATTGAAGTGTCCGCCCCAGAAGTGCCGATTATGGACGGCAGTGCCATTGTATTTATTGAACAATTAGAAAAAGCAGGCATTTGTCAGCAATCTGCTCCCAAAAAATTTATTCAAATTTTACAACCTGTAGAAGTCATTTACGAAGACAAAATCGCTCGGTTTAGCCCCTATGACGGCTTTTCGTTAGATTTTAAAATTGCATTTAATCACCCCGTATTTTTACCTGAGCATGACAGCATACATGTTGAATTTAATCAACAAAATTTTAAAAATGAAATCGCCAAAGCTCGTACTTTTGGCTTTTTAAAAGACATTGAATACCTAAAAAGTAACAATCTAGGACTGGGTGGCAGTATGGACAATGCCATCGTGGTAGATGATGAAAAAGTGTTAAATCCTGATGGTTTGCGTTTTGCCGATGAGTTTGTCCGTCATAAAGTTTTGGACGCAGTAGGGGATTTGTATTTGGGGGGAAATCAGATTTTGGGGGCATTTTATGGCTACAAATCTGGACATATGTTGAATAATATGTTGTTAAAAAAAGTGTTTGCCAATGCCGAGAATTTTAAAATTGTAACAAAATATGACATAAATCACAAATAAATTGTTAAATAAAAACATAATATTTAATTAAAAAATATTAAAAATAAAACAAATAAACCGAATGTTGTGCAACATTTGCTATCAAACATTCGGTTTATTTTTTAGTAAAATTAAATGAATAAAAATCTTTTTTGGGGAAGTTTGGTAAAAAAGCTATCTTTTTTTTGTTAAGTTGCAGCATTGAAATTATAAAGGTTAGATTAATAAAGATATCTTTTTCATGTGGTTTTATCTTTGTTAAAATTTTTGGTTATTTTTTATAAAAGCATTTCAGTTTGTTGAAACAAGTAATTTTTTTGTAAAACTGGATAATAAAAGTTACATAACTTTACAATGTAACATCGAAAATTTTGCCGATTTTATTCGTCCAAAAGTTTTTGCAAGGCGTTGTGCAATGCTTTGTTATGGGTGACAAGTTCGGCAAGATGTGCTATATTTTGCTTCGTAGATTCACTCAATTCACGAGATGTTACAGAATTAACCGAATTTTTACATTGTAATTGTTGAACCATTGGATTTTTGACTTGATTGACTTGAAATTTTAGTTCATGAACACAATTAAATGCCGAATCAAATTGTTGCAGTGTTTGTAATAATGGTTTTTTACTGTAGTTGAGATGATTGGACAATGTTAAGTTATCCGTAACAATGACGAGCTTGTGGTCATCTTGATAAACCGCTTGCAAGGTTAAGATGGCTTCATCAGGCAATAAAGTTTGCCAAGCTAGGCGAATTTTTTGTGTCAGTTTTTTATAATATTCAACCTTTTCTTGAAAAGGTGTTTTTAAACTGGCATTTTGTTCATGACGTGGTGCAAGATAATTGACAGGTTTTTTCATAGATAATCCTAGTTGATATTTTGCAATTTTTTTTGTTTATTGTGATGTGAAATTTACCAATTTTGGTAAAGCATACACAACCTATTTTTAAACCAAATATACATTATTTTTTGATAAAAAGATAATGTTATAAGAGGAAAAATCAATGAAATTAGCTTTAACTGTACTTCCGTTTGTTGCATTAATGACTGCAGGTGTCGCTCACGCAGAGTATGATGATGGTGAAGAGTATTATGTTGGTGATATTACCAACAATATCCAAATTTTAAGCCAACAGGCACAGCAAAAAGAAGACCGTTTAGCGATTTTGGCACAAAAACTATCTAGCGATAATGTGATTACGATTACCAATGTGTATGCCGATAATGGCGCAATTGGTAATGGTTTATTGGCAGTGCGTCCGATTACATCAAAAGCGCGTATGTCATCGGGTTTTGGCTACCGTATTCACCCTGTAACTGGCAAACGCCAAATGCACACAGGTATGGACTTTGCAGCACCAATTGGCACGCCGATTTATGCAACAGGCAATGGCGTGGTAACGGTGTCTGGTTGGGGCAATGGTTACGGTCGTTATATTGAGATTGACCATGGCAATGGCGTAAAAACCCGCTATGCACACAACTCAGCAAACTTAGTCAATGTTGGCGATACCGTTTATGCCAATCAGCACATTGCCAATGTTGGTAATACAGGTCGTTCAACAGGAGCACATTTACATTATGAAGTGCGTATGAACGGTCAAGCGGTTAACCCACAAACTTATTTGGCATTAGCACCAGAGCGTTAATTTAGATTTTATTAAAACCAAATATATTAAAAAAATAATAGGGCTTATGTAATAAGCCCTTAAAAATTTACAAGATGTTTATATCGTGGGTTTGATATAACATAAAAAAGCTTGATAATCATCAAGCCTTTTTTAATAGTTTTAACAAAGCATTGGATTAACCATGATGTGCTTTATCCAATTCAACTAAACTTTTAATTGCTTTGTTCATGCCGTGCATGATTTGTCCTAACAATACTTGTTGTTTTGTTACGACAATCACAATCATTGGTTGATGTTCGTTTGGCACGGCACTAATCATGATTTACCGTTTTCTGCATCCAAAATCACTGAGCGACAGCCTGTTAATTGGGCTTCGCTGGTTAATGCTTGTACCAATGCCAAAATAGAGCTACCAACGGCTGATAGTTTGCCACCGTCATAGACTTTTTGAAAAATAGAGTTGACTTCAAAGCCATCGGTTGATGCCAGTAATACGCCATCAATACCACTGGTGGTATGTACCAATTCATGCAATACTTCGCTTGATAAAGCTACGAACTTATCGCTTGGTTTTACACGGCTTTCCATTTGGAATAGTTTATCATTCATATTGTTATCCGAAGTTAAGGTTTTCTAAAAATTGTATTAACTGCTAAGCTCTAATGAAGAAATAATGGTATCAACCAATAACAACACATCTTCACGTTTTCGCATATCAACTGGGAAAATGGGAAGATTTTTGTCATTTTTGCTTAACCAATCACGGTAAATCCCAAAATCCAATTCTGGTTTTTTGTCCACTTGGCTGACACCAATCACGATACGTCCATCATAGATTTTTGCAAAGGTTTCAAGGTAATTTGCCAAATCAGCAATCGGGTCGCTCGCAGAATGGTCAATTAGGATAATCACACCCAAAGCACCTTGTGATAAAATAGGCCAGATAAAGTTAAAACGTTCTTGACCCGGTGTGCCGTACAGTCCGATACTCATACCACCTTCAAGGGTCAACTCACCGTAATCCATACCAACGGTGGTTAATGCTTTGGCATTGGTTTGTAAATCGGTGTTTTTTACCTCTGTAGATACCACAGGAATATCAGACAAGCTAGAGATAGCTTGAGTTTTACCAGCTCCCATCGGTCCACTAAAAACGATTTTTAAGCGTTGCATAATTTAGCCTTACAAATATGAGTTGATTTTTGCAAATGATAAAATCAAACGTAAAAATTATTACTATCATACACTAAAAATAAATTTTGTTCTATATTTATGATAAACATTGATAGCAATTTATTTAAAATTCTTATAAATAGAGATTAAGAACCTGTATTCACAACGTTTTTTCATGCAAAAAGCAAATAAAATATTTTATTTTTTAAAACTTGTGAAGTTTTACTGCGTAATGTTATGAATACAGGTTCTAAATACCCAGCTTGCTTCTTAAGCGTGATAAAAATCCTTTCATGCCACTATTTTCTTCTTTGGCTTGTTGTGGTAGTTCTGCTTTGATTTCTTGTTGCAAACTTGCGGTTGTCTGATTGGTCGGCATATGAGCGGTTTGCACAGGTGCAACTGTCTCAGGTGCTGGCATATCTTTGTGAAACTCTGCGACAGTTTTTTCTAGGCTATCATACACACTGTTGTCCATCACCCCTGATAAAATCAAGGCAATCACCATCACGGTAGCAACTTTTGCATCTACACCGCTTAATTGAATCACTTCTGCTAGGTTAACAGGGCGTGGTTCAAGGACGCATTGCACCTTTAAGGCGTTGTGGCGTTGGCTGTTATTTTCAGGTTTTACCCAACTTTTGATGTGATATTGGTTGGTGGCGTTGATAAATGGTTGATAATGTTTGGCATTTTTTAAGCCAAATTGCCAAAAAAATTGCACCAAATCTTGCGATTGGGCAGGGTTCAAATCGGTCGGATTGGCAACGTTTAATGTCCATTCTGAAGCGGTAAATTTTGGTTGAATTTGCCAAATACGTTGTTGTTTGGGCTGAATATATGCCAACAATGTGCCATTTTTATCATTCAAACTGAACAAATTGTCTTCTTTTTTGTATAAGCGATTTAAGATTTTGGCAAAGGCAATTGCAATGCTTTTATCAAAAGCCGTTGTGGCGGTGGTCGCTGTGTTTGCTGATTGTGCTGTGTTTTGTGTTGGGTTGCTGTTAGGTTGATTTTGACGACTGGCGATAAGCTCATCTAGTGATTGGCGTTTTTGTGGTGCTATGTCGTTTTGTTGGGTTTTGGCTGGCGTTTGCCCTGATAAAAATTTTAAATTGGCGTATAACCAACGGTTTAACGGATCTAAATCTTTAATCGGTAAGGTTAATAGACTGCCTGTCAAATAGCCATTTTCTGCATCGGTGCGTGTGATATAAAGCACAGCCGCATCAGGCTTGGCAGAGATAAGGTGTTGTACGCTGTCGGCTTGTTGAAATTCGCTGTTAATCATAAACAGGTCAACAGCTTCATGATTGGCAGAGACCCATTCAAGGTCGGCTTCTAATCGCATGAGCAGACGTAAGTAGCCTTTTAGCATGACTTGGTCGGCAGGACGCACCGCCACCAAAGCAATTCGCAAAACTTTTTTGGTGTTATCGTTATTCATGGAATTTTCCTTTCAGGATAAAATATTGCAAAAAACATTACCAAAATTTATAGCCAGTTTTTAAGCAATAAATTTTAACAATATTTACACAAATTAAACAGGTTGAAAACCACCAAAAAATAACCTTTCATACCAAAATCAATCAGGATAAAATAGATTAACAATCCTTGTATTGCGTTTTGTTTTTTTTAACGATATACAAAATCGTTGGCAATATTTGTTAAACACAGTTTTTTGGTGGTGTAACTTTGACGGTTACATTCGCATTTGCCAACGCAAACAAACTGGTGATTTGTTTTTGGGCGTTGTCGGTCGCAAGTTTGAGCATATCAGACTTGCAAGCAGTTACCAAAACTTGCTGTTTGCCTGAAGTTTGGGCTTGGCTAAAAATCTTTGGGTCAATGTCCACCATGCCAAACACGCCTGTTTGGATATCGTAGATTTCAATGTCGTCCAGATAGGTTTCAAACACTTGGGCTGGGGGTAGGGTAATGGTTACATTTTGTTGAACAGGGGCATCGCCTTTTGCCATCTCGTCAGTGATGGGCGATACTTGCACATTTTCAGGTTTGAGTTGGTTTAAATCAATCCCTGCTTGCACTCGCCCATGAGCGACAAACAAGCCTTTTTGTTCGTCTTGCCAAAGGGCATACCAATTGCCCGCTTTTTGGGCAGTAATCACCGTATCTACATTATAAACAACGGTTTGACAACGGTTTAAAGTTTGAATTTTACTAATCACGCCATCGGTGGTTAAAACATCAATTTTGGGTTTATTATTTTTTTGATAAGTGATAAAACCGATAACCATCGCACTGATAATGGCAAAGAAAAAAACCGACAGCCAAAAATAAAATTTTTGATTTTTGGCGACAGTGGGCGGTTTTTGCGTTTCTGTTGTTGGCGTATCGTTCATAAATTATTCCTATTGTTTTAATTTTTATTTGATTTTTATGGTTTTTATTTTTAAAACTTTTTTTAATGATGATTTTTTGTAAAAAAACTGTTGTGATTATATATCTTGTGTTTGCTAAAAGTTTGATTGTCAAAAATCATGCAAAACGGTACAATAACTGATTATTTTTTTAATTTTTACCAAATTTTTCACAAAAAAGGTGCATTATGCGAGCCAGTCAATTTACATTTGCCACATTAAAAGAAGTTCCAAGCGATGCGGATGTGATTTCCGCCAAACTTATGCTAAGAGCAGGATTAATCCGCAAGTCTGCGTCAGGCTTGTACACTTGGTTGCCAATGGGTTTAAAAACTTTGCAAAAAGTAGAAAAAATCATTCGTGAAGAAATGAATGCCATTAACTGTCAAGAGTTGCTGATGCCTGTGGTGCAATCGGCGGAGCTGTGGCAAGAGTCGGGACGTTGGGAAGCGTACGGCCCAGAATTATTGCGTATTAAAGACCGCCATGACCGTGATTTTGTGCTTGGACCTACGCATGAAGAAGTGATTACTGACATTGCTCGCAATTTGTTAAAAAGTTATAAACAATTGCCTGTTAGTTATTATCAAGTGCAAACCAAATTCCGTGATGAAATCCGCCCACGTTTTGGCGTGATGCGTTCTCGTGAATTTATCATGAAAGATGCCTATTCGTTCCACATCGACCAGCCGTCTTTACAAAAAACCTATGACGATATGTATCGTGCCTACACCAATATCTTTACTCGTTTAGGCTTAGATTTTCGTGCGGTGCAAGCGGATACAGGCTCAATCGGTGGTTTTGCATCGCATGAGTTTCAAGTGCTTGCTAATAGCGGTGAAGATGACATCGTATTTTCGGATACGTCTGATTATGCGGCAAATATTGAACTTGCCGAAGCGGTTGCCGTTGGTGAACGAGCAACGCCAAGCCAAGAAAAAACAGACGTAAGCACGCCAAATATGCCAACGTGTGAACAAGTTGCCGAACATTTGGACCTGCCACTTTCACAAACAGTGAAAACCTTGATTGTAGAAGGTGTTGATGATGAAAATGGCAATCCGACTTTAGTTGCGTTAGTATTGCGTGGCGACCATACTTTAAACGAAGTCAAAGCCGAAAAATTACCACAAGTCAAAGCACCTTTAACGATGGCAAGCGAAGAAGCCATGAAAAACGCAGGTTTGTACAAAGGCTATATTGGTGTGTTTGATTTGAACATTCCTGTAATTGTGGATAAAAGTGCGGCAATTTTGGCGGATTTTGTTAGCGGTGCAAACAAGCCAGATTTTCACACCACAGGCGTAAACTGGGAACGTGATGCCCAAATTACCCAAGTTGCCGACATTCGCAACGTGGTGGAAGGCGACCCAAGCCCAGACGGACAAGGCAAACTGCAAATTAAACGTGGTATTGAAGTCGGTCATATTTTCCAATTAGGCGACAAATACGCCAAAGCCCTAAACTGTGCGGTGATGGGCGAGCAAGGCAAACCTGTGATTACCATGATGGGCTGTTACGGCATTGGCGTTACTCGTATTGTGGCGGCGGCGATTGAGCAAAATCACGATGACAACGGTATTATTTGGAAAACAAGTAGCACAGGCGAAAGCATTGCACCGTTTACTGTGGCGATTGTGCCGATGATTAAAGGCAAAATGAAAGACGCTGAAAATGATAAAGCCATGCAATTTGCCGAACAGTTGTACGCAGATTTAAAAACCAAAGGCGTTGATGCGTTAATTGACGACCGTGATGAGCGTGCAGGCGTGAAGTTTGCTGATTTGGAATTGGTCGGTATTCCGCACCGTATCGTGATTTCAGAAAAGAATATTGATGAAAATGGCGAAGTTACTTATGAATATGTCAATCGTCAAGATGGTGAAAACAAATGTTAAAATTAGACGAAGTTTTGGCAAAAATTGGGGTGTGATTTTTGTTAAAAATGACAGTTAAAATTTAGCAAAAAAAGGGTGTATAAAAGTAAATTTTTACGCCCTTTTTTTATGAACCAACAAGAAAATTATGACAGCTGGGAAAATGTCACTGATGAATTTCGCAATTAAAAACCACCATAACTCTTAATACCTGCCGTTATTGCCAAAATTTTGAGAAATTCCAAAATTAGGCGATTTTTTCCACTTTTAATTTTAAAATACGAGATTGCGATGTTTCCAAAATGGTAAACAAAAACCCTTCAATTTCAAGCGTTTGATTGATTTCTGGCAAATCGGAAAACTGCGAAATCATATAGCCACCAATGGTAAATTGGTCAGCGTCAATCAGCAAATCAGGCTCATCAAGCTCAAGGCGTAACTGGTGCAAACTTGCCGTACCTTCTACCAGCCAATAATCATCTTGTTTGATGATTTCTGGGGTTTCGTCTTCGTCTGGGAACTCGCCTGCAATCGCTTCTAGCACGTCAAGCGGTGTTACCAAACCTGTAACTTGTCCATATTCATCAATTACCATTGCTAGGTTGCCTTTGGCATTTTTTAACATATTTAATAACTTTAAGTTATCAATCGTTTCAGAAACAAACACAGGTTGCTGTTTTGCCAATAATGGCTTAATTGCTTGTTCCAAATCGGCAACATCACGGTTTAACAAGTCCAAAATATCTTTGGCACGCACCACGCCAACTACTTTATCAATGCTGTCTTTGCACACAGGAAATAGGCTGTGTGGTGTGTCTAGCAGCTGATTGCGGATTTCTTCTCGACTGGCACTGATATTCACCCAAGAAATTTCGGTGCGTGGTGTCATAATCGTATGCACATCACGCTCGTTTAACGCAAGCACACCGCTAATCATATAGCGTTCTTCTTGGGCGAATGGCATACTATCAAGGTCAAAGGATTCGGCGTTATTTTCTGGAGTAATAGTGTTTTCTTGTTGGGTTTTGCCACCCATCAATTTTAAAATCGCATCGGCAGTTCTATCACGAATTGGGATTTGATTTTCGTATTTGGTGCGGTTGCGTTGGGCAAATTGGTTAAACGCTTCAATAAGAATTGAAAAACCAATCGCCGCATATAGATAACCTTTTGGAATATGAAAGCCTAATCCTTCAACAATTAAGCTAAAACCAATCATTAATAGGAAACTTAAGCACAAAATCACCACTGTTGGGTGTTTGCCGACAAAATCGGTTAAAGATTTTGCTGCTAAAACCATCACACCCATAGCGATAATTACCGCCGCCATCATGATTTCAAGATGTTTTATCATACCGACTGCGGTAATGACGGCATCAAATGAGAATACTGCGTCCAAAATCACAATTTGAGCGACCACCGCCATAAAACCTGCGTGAATTTGGCTTTCGCCTGTACGTTCAGGCTTGCCTTCTAGTCGTCCGTGCAGTTCGTGCGTGGCTTTAAACAGCAAGAAGACACCGCCGACAATCAAAATAATATCTCGCACCGACAAGCCAAAACTACCGTAGCTGAAGACAGGATCGGTTAAGGTGATGAGCCATGACATCATGGATAACAAAATTAGCCGCATGACAAGCGCAAGCCCAAGCCCTAAATTTCGGCTTTGGCACGTTGTTCTGGTGGTAATTTGTTGGCTAAAATGGCAATAAAAACAAGGTTGTCAATACCCAAAACAATTTCAAGTACGACTAATGTGGCAAGTCCTAACCATGCAGATGGGTCGGTTAAAAGTTCTATCATAAGGGGTTTTTGTGGTAAGTTTTAGTAAAAAAGCTTAAAAAATAAATTATGCCCCACTACAATAACAAATCCCAACAAAAAAATCAATCATTTTTTTTGTGGGATTTTGTATTTTTATTAAAAAATTATTAAATAAATAGTTAAAAATTACTGATTAATACGATAACGAGCCGACCGAGCATGGGCT
>CAKMOY010000115.1 GCA_927911235.1 uncultured Moraxella sp. | reverse complement strand
GAATATATGGATTATCTTGATAAACAAACACGACCAATAAGTTAGAAGGTTTGTTTAGCCAAATTAAACAAAAATTGCGTTGTCATCAAGGATTAAGTCAAGATAGGCAGTTAAAGTTTATTGATGATTTATGATAGGTCATGGGTGATTTTTAGGTAAAATTAAAAACAGATAACCCTTCTATCAAAATAGCATGAAAAAATGTCTATTAGGGAGGGGTATCTGTTTTTTAGCATGAATTTTGTCTATTAGACCGTAAAAAAATATTTGACAAATGCCAACACCCACAGCGATACCACACTGGCGAGCATCAGCACATGAGGACCTGAAATCGCTAACAAATGGCTAATACCTGCTTGTTGATAGCGGTTTTTGATGTCGCTCGTCATCAACGCCCTATCGCCTGTCAAAAGCCCCAACAAAATCGCATGATTGTTTAGATTTTTTTGAATCATAGTTTGGTTATCATGAATATTATCAGCTTGAATGGTTTTGATAAAATTTTGTTGGATATTTTGACGCAGTTGCCAACGTAGTTTTTCTATTTTTATCAATAAATCATCAAAAAGCTTGATATCTTTTGCCAAATTTTTTTCTAACATTGGATATTGATTAAGGTTAAATTCACTTAGGCTATTTTTATCCATCTGGGTAACGGTTGCTAAGGCTTGCACATGGCGTTGGCGTAGATAGTTGTTTTCATCAAAACCGATGGAAATGATTTTGGCATTTTTGGTAAATTATCAAAATTTTGTTGATTAATTGGCATGATATCAAGGCTGACTTTAAGCATGTCGTTAGGTTTTAATTGCTTTAAAATTAGCTGATAATCAGGGTTTTTACTGATATCCACACTAGCTAACACATTGATATTGTTAATTTTTGTTAAAAGTTTGTCATCGCCTGCAAAGTCATCTACATGGATAATTTGCCAAATTTGTCTTGGATAGCTATTGCCAAAAATTGTTGGCTGATTGTTCACGTCAATGATTTGGCTAACACTGTCGCTTAATTGATTGACTTTGATAGTCGCAGTTAGGCTAAGTTTTTGTTTTAACAAGTTATTTTGGTATTGTTGATAATCATACAGACCAACGCTTAAACTGCTGATTAAAGTAAGCAAAAATAACCAAATAAGTAGCAAAGTTTTTGGTAGTTTTTGTTTGACAATATCAGTGATAGAAAATTGATTATCAAGGATAACTGATTGTTTTTGCACAAAAAAATAAACAATCATACTGATAAAAATAACGAACAAAAGTATATAATTTAGCCCTAAATGTGAAGCAAAATCTTGCTCTAATAGCGTGTTTATCGGCAAAAATTGACTAACAGGCGTTACCGCCAAAAAACCGATAATACTGGCTATCACAAGCACCCAAAGCATGGTTTTTCCTTTTTTGTTAAAATTGTTATGAATATCGTTTGAAAATACGCTATAGTAAACAATCTTTATTTTTTTACAATGTTTTTATGAAAAATTTTTATATTTTTACATCAAAGTGGTCTTTTTTTCGCTTGCTGTTGAGTATTACTGGTATTTTGTTGGTCATTTATACCTTATATTTGTTGATTGGTTTTGGCGTGTTGCATTTGGGTGTGGTGTTGCCTTTTTTTATTGGTGGATTTTTATTGATTCATGGGCTTTTTTTGGCAAAAATAGTTGATTTTTTACAAAAAAAATGGATTTTGAAGCGGATTTGGCAGTTACTTTGGGCAGTTTTTTTAGTTTGGTTTGTCAGTTTTTTGATATTTATCAGTTATTTAATGGCAAATTTACGCTACAGTCAGACGGCTGATTTTGACAATGTTAAAGCGATAATTGTACTTGGGACAGGTTTTAAAAACAACAAACCCACGCCTGTGTTGGCAAGCCGTTTGGACAAATCGGCAAGTATTGCCAACAAAAATCCACAAACTTTGTTGATTTTGACTGGGGGCGTGGGTTTTAACAAAACGGTGAACGAAGCGTCCGTCATGCGTGCGTATTTGCTTGATAAATATCGACTAAAAAATCCGATGGCGTTGGAAAGTAAAAGTACCAGTACTGAGCTGAATTTAAAAAATAGTCAAATGATTTTAGCAAATGCTAATATTCAGCTAAATGAGCCGATTGTGATTGTTACCAGTGATTTTCATACGCTTCGTGCGTTGGCGATTGCCAAAAAACAAGGGTTTGGCGATGTGATGACGGCTGGGGCGGTCACGCCTGTTTATATTCGTTATAATAATTGGTTGCGTGAGTATTTTGCGTTTGTGAGTGGTTGGGTGTTGGGCGAATACTAATGATTTGGACGATTTTTTTTGGGTTTTTGGCAACATTTGGGTAATTTTTGGTTTAAAATGACAGTTTTAGTAAAAAATCCTTACGTTTTTTATGGTTTTCGTATTATAATGTTGTCATCTGTAATTTTTTTTTGCATTTATCTGTTTACATTAGGTGATATTTAGCAAAGATTGAGTTACAATATGATTATGAAAATCGGAAGTTTAGGCAAGGTTGTCATTTTTTGATGATGTTTTGCAATTTTTAGATAAGCCAGCATTTGCAAGCCAACATGATTTAGATAAAAAGTTAAGTGGGGTTTGTAATTCGGTTTTTTGATTTGCAAATTTGCTGATAGGTTGCTTAAACTTGTTGATAACTTAGGCTGTAAAGGAAATCATCAAATGAATTTACAAACAACAGCAATACCTGCCACTGATGATTATGAAACTACATTGATTAAAATGTTTTCTATCATGGCAGTGGTGTACGGTATTATCGGTATGGGTGTTGGCGTATTTATTGCGTCACAATTAGCTTGGCCCTGGCTTAACTTTGGGATTCCTTGGCTAACTTTTAGCCATTTGCGTCCATTACACACCAATGCGGTGATTTTTGCATTTGGTGGTTGTGCATTATTTGCAACTTCTTATTATATTGTTCAGCGTACTTGTAAAACTCGGCTATTTGCTCCTTATTTGGCGTGGTTCACGTTTTGGGGTTGGAATTTGGTCATTGTGGCAGCGGTCATTACGTTACCATTGGGTTTGACAACGTCAAAAGAGTATGCCGAGCTTGAATGGCCGATTGATATTTTGATTACCCTGTGTGGGTGGCTTATGCGGTGGTGTTTTTTGGCACGCTGATGATTCGTAAGACTTCGCATATTTATGTGGCAAACTGGTTCTTTGGTGCGTTTATTCTTGCGATTGCGTTATTGCATATTATCAATAGTATGGCGGTGCCTTTGAGTTTTTGGAAATCTTATTCGTTGTTTGGCGGTGCGACCGATGCGATGGTGCAATGGTGGTATGGTCATAATGCGGTAGGTTTTTATTTGACTGCGGCGTTCTTGGGTATGATGTATTACTTTGTACCTGTGCAAATCGGTCGTCCTGTTTATTCTTATCGTTTGTCTATTATTCACTTTTGGGCATTGGTAACATCTTATATGTGGGCGGGTGGACACCACTTGCATTATTCAGCATTGCCTGACTGGACTCAGTCTTTGGGTATGGTTTTCTCGTTGATTTTGTTTGCACCATCTTGGGGCGGTATGATTAACGGTGTTTTAACCTTGTCTGGTAGCTGGGATAAATTGCGTACTGACCCAATTATTCGTTTCTTGATTGTTGCGTTGTCATTCTATGCGATGAGTACGTTTGAAGGTCCAATGATGTCAATCAAAACGGTAAACGCCCTATCACATAACACTGACTGGACTGTGGGACACGTTCACTCTGGTGCGTTGGGTTGGGTTGGTATGATTACCATTGGTTCTTTGTATGTGTTAATTCCACGTTTGTGGAACAAAGAAAAAATGTATTCTATCAATTTGATTACGGTGCATTTTTGGTTAGCAACCGCAGGTACAGTTTTTTATATCGTATCACTTTGGATTTCTGGTATCGGTCAAGGCATGATGTGGCGTGCAACCAACCCAGACGGTACATTGGTGTATAGCTTCGTTGATACTGTATTGTTCTCACATTATCCATATATTGGTCGTGCGTTTGGTGGCTTATTATATGTATCTGGTATGTTTGTTATGGCGTATAATGTGTATAAAACCGTTACTATGCCTGATATGAAGCGTGTTGAGGTGGTGGACTCTACCCCTGTTGAAGACACGATTTTGACAAAACAAGCATAATGGAGGGACAATATGAAATTAAATCATGAAATCATTGAAAAAAATACGGGTCTTATGCTAATTTTGATTGTCATTTCAATTAGCTTTGCGACTTTGATTGAGATTGTTCCGCTGATTTTTACCAAAGATGTGAGCCAACCTTTGCCAAATATGAAACCTTGGACAGCCTTAGAGCTTGAAGGTCGTGATATTTATATCCGTGAAGGTTGTCACGTGTGTCATACGCAGATGATTCGTCCATTGCGTGCTGAAGTAGAACGTTACGGACCATACAGCCGTGCAGCAGAATCTGCATGGGACCACCCATTTTTGTGGGGTTCAAAACGTACAGGTCCTGACCTTGCCCGTGTGGGTAAACGCTACTCAGATGACTGGCAACGTGAACATTTAATCAACCCACAATCATTAGTACCTGAATCGGTAATGCCTCCGTTCCCATGGCTTGCAAAACGTGCCGTGAATGGTGAGCAAGTACAGGCAAAAATGCAACTGTTCCGTGACCGTTTTGGTCTGCCTTATAGCGATGCTGACATTGAAGGCGCACCTGATGCGGTACAAGGTAAAACTGAGCTTGATGCGGTCGTTGCTTATCTACAGCAACTGGGTACAGCAATGGAAGGACAACGCTAATGCTAGCTACATTACATAGTATAGCAACTGTTGCGGCATTCATTGCGTTTCTTGCGATTGTTTGGTGGGCTTACTCACCAAAAAATCGCAACCGATTTGAAGAAGATGCAAAGCTTGCGTTAGATGACGATATGATAAAAAATATCAATTCAGAACGCAGTAAGGATAAGAAATGAGCTTATTTTGGAGTTTATGGGTTACCGTTTTAACAATTGCCTGTTGGTTGTGGATTCTTTATTGGTTGGTCGGTACTTTAGGCTATCGCCCAAAAATGGAAGATGACGGCACTACAGGGCATGAATATGACGGTATCCAAGAATATGATAAACCATTACCAAAATGGTGGTTGATTGTATTTTTTGGTACAATGGCGTGGAGTGTATTGTATTTCTTACTATACCCATCATTGTTACCTCACGCTTGGAAAGGTATCACCACTGTTGAAATCAACGGTAAACAAGAACCTTGGACAAGTGAAAACGAGTTGCTAAGCGACTTGGAAAAAAACAACAAAACTTTTATCGGTACATTTGACAAAATCGTACAAGACCCGGCCGTAACTGCAAAACTTGCCAACTTGGATAAATTACAAGCTGAGCAACGCAAAAACGCTGAACCAAATGCCGATTTAAAAGCCCAAATTGACAAAGAATTGGTGGCTTTAGCACCAACGGTTGAAAAACTGTCAAAAGACCCACAAGCCGTAAAAATCGGACAACGTCTATTTTTACAAAACTGTGCATTGTGTCATGGTTCACAAGCCCGTGGTGCAGTCGGCTACCCTAACCTAACCGACAACGATTGGTTACACGGTGGTACACCAGAACGTATTTTACAAACCATTGAACACGGTCGTGTCGGTGCAATGGCATCATGGAAAAACCAAATCGGTGAAGACGGCGTTCGTGCTGCTGCCGAATATGTGTTGTCTTTATCGCCTGAACATGGCTCAAAAGCCAATGGCGAGCTAGACAATACATTGGTAACTCAAGGTAAAGCTATCTTTGACGCGAACTGTACAGTTTGTCATGGTAAAGAAGGTAAAGGTAATCCTGACTTGGGTGCGCCGAACTTGACAGATAATACTTGGTTATTTGGTGGTAGTCGTGAAACAGTACGTACAACCATTCGCGATGGTCGTGCAGGTGTGATGCCACATTGGGATAACAAACTTGGTAATCAACGCATTATGTTGTTAGCAGGTTATGTGTACTCATTGGGTGGCGGTCAGCCAGCTGCTGCAAAATAATTATTTTGTCACACAAAAAAGCGAGTCTGATGGCTCGCTTTTTTTATGATTTTTTTTTGGATAAAATTTGAAAAGATATCGCAATTTTTGTGATTTTACGGTATTCTATAGCGTTTACAACTTTTTTCCTTAATTTTTCAAAAAGCAGAAAATTATGACACAATTAAGCCAAACTTACGACCCAAAATCCATTGAAACCACCCAACAACAAAAATGGGAAAACGACCAACGTTACAAAACCAACAACGAAAAAACCGACAAACCCACTCGCTATATGCTGTCAATGTTCCCCTACCCTAGCGGAAAATTGCACATGGGACACGTTCGCAATTACACGATTTCTGACGTGTTAAGCCGTTATTACCGTCTAAAAGGCTATGACGTTATGCAACCAATGGGTTGGGACGCTTTTGGCTTGCCTGCCGAAAACGCCGCTATTGCCAATGGCGTTGCCCCTGCCGATTGGACGTTTAGCAATATTGACAATATGCGTACGCAGTTAAAATCGCTGGGTTTTTCGATTGACTGGAGCCGTGAATTTGCCACTTGTACGCCAGAATATTACCGTTGGGAGCAGTGGCTTTTTATCCAATTATTCAAAAAAGGTTTGGTTTATAAAAAACTTGCCACCGTAAACTGGGACCCTGTGGATAATACCGTTTTGGCAAATGAGCAAGTCGTGGACGGTCGTGGTTGGCGTTCGGGTGCATTGGTAGAAAAACGTGAAATCCCAATGTACTACTACAAAATCACCGCTTATGCTGATGAATTATTAAATGATTTGGATAAACTAGAAGGGCATTGGGCACCGCAAGTCATCACCATGCAACGCAACTGGATTGGGCGTTCCGAAGGTATGGAGTTGCATTTTCCGTACGAGCTTAACGGCGAACAAAAATCGCTAGACGTGTTCACCACTCGCCCAGATACTTTTATGGGTGTAACGTACGTTTCTATCGCACCTGAACACCCTTAGCCACGCATTTGGCACAAAATAACAGCGAATTGCAAAATTTTATCGCTGAATGCAAAAAAGGCTCGGTTGCCGAAGCAGACGTTGCCAAAGCCGAAAAGTTAGGCATGGCGACAGGCTTTTTTGTCAAACACCCGATTACCCAAAAAGACGTGCCTGTGTGGATTGCCAACTATGTGTTAATGAGTTACGGCTCGGGTGCGGTCATGGGCGTGCCAAGCCACGATGAGCGTGATTTTGAATTTGCCAACAAATACGACATTCCGATTGTGCAGGTCATCACCAACGACCAAGCGACAGGCGATTATGACGATAAAAATTGGCAAGATTGGTACGCTGTCAAGGGAACTTGTGTCAATTCGGGTGAATTTGACGGTTTAAATTATCAACAAGTGTTTGATGAATTATTGGCAAAATTAGAACCGCAAGGGCTTGCCAAAAAAACCATTAATTTCCGTCTGCGTGATTGGGGGGTTAGCCGTCAGCGTTATTGGGGTTGCCCAATTCCTACCATTAACTGCGAGCATTGCGGAACTGTACCTGTCCCAGAGAGCGATTTGCCTGTGATTTTACCAACCAATGTCGTGCCTGATGGGCGTGGCAATCCGCTAAACAAAATGCCAGAATTTACCGATGTGAACTGCCCAGAATGCGGTAAACCTGCCAAACGTGAAACTGATACTTTTGACACCTTTATGGAATCAAGCTGGTATTATGCACGTTTTGCATCGCCAGACTACAGCGAAGGTATGATTGACAAAATAAATGCCGACAAATGGCTACCTGTCGACCAATATGTTGGCGGTGTGGAACACGCTGTTTTACATTTGCTTTACGCACGTTTTTTCCACAAACTGATGCGTGATGAAGGCTTGGTCAATGGCGATGAACCGTTTGCTAACCTTTTGACACAAGGCATGGTCTTGGCAGGGACTTTTTACCGCCAAAATGATGACGGTAGCAAAACCTATTATTTTGCCGAAGAAGTCAGCTTATCGGCAGACGGCAAAACTGCTACGCTAAAAGCGGACGGACAGCCTGTCATCATTGGCAAAATTGAAAAAATGTCAAAATCCAAAAACAACGGTATTGACCCACAAGCCACGATTGACCAGTACGGTGCGGATACGGTGCGACTTTACACCATGTTCACCGCCCCTGCCGACCAGACGCTTGAATGGGTTGATGACGGCTTAAAAGGTCCGTTTAATTTCTTGAAAAAAGTTTGGCGTTATGCGGTTGATTTTAATAAAAATTTACAAGCACAAGGCAAAGCCCAACAAGATTTGGTAATTTCACAATTAAATGTAAAAAATTTAAGCAAAGAAGCCAAAAATCTTCGCCGTAAAACACATGAAACTATTGCAAAACTTGATGACGATTTGGGCAATCGTTTGGCATTAAATACGCCTGTTTCTAGCCTAATGGAACTTGCCAACGAATTGACAGCGTTTGAAGTAAAATCATCTGATGATTTGTTAATTGCGAATGAAGCTTTAACAAGTTTGTTAGTGTTACTACAAATGTTCGCCCCACATATGGCAGAAGTGTTGTTGGAAAATCTGGGGTTAAATCCATTGGCGTTAAGCTATCCAAGCGTTGATAAGTCTGCGTTGGTGCAAGATAGCGTTACGATGGTGGTGCAGGTGAATGGCAAAATTCGTGGTAAGTTGGAAGTTGCTCCAAATAGCGATGCGGAGTGGCTAAAAGCGGAAGCGAAAAAATTGGACGGTGTGGCGAAGTTTTTGACAGGCGATATTGTTAAAGAAATTGTCGTGCCAAATAAACTTGTGAATATCGTGGTGAAAGGTTGATTTCTATTTAATAAAATTTCAATCGTTGTAAGTTGGGTGGTGAGAAGCACTGCTTCAGAAGGGCACCCAACTTTTTATCCGATATTAAAGTTGTTGCACACCAAGTTAGGAGAGCTAAATTCAAACCTTTTATGATAAATGGCGAGCCAACTTTCGCTTTCGTTCATTTACCGATTAAGTTAATAATATCACCAGCCCAATAACTTAAAATTTACAACAATCAAAAACTTAAACAAAAAAAATACCCAGACGGTTGGAATCTGGGCAGGAGGAAAAAGTAAGACTTTTATTATTGTTATTATCTATTAAAAACGCTCATACGAATTGGGTGTCGCATTTGGCATAATCATCCAAAGCACCAAATAAATCAAAATCCCCGGTACAGCCACACTGACAGTAGATACAATGACAAACAACAAGCGTGTCATGTTCGGACTCCAGCCCAAATACTCTGCGATACCACCCATCACGCCTGCAATCATACGATGATTGGTAGAACGGTGTAGTTTCATCAGTTTTGCCATGTTGGTTTTTCCTAGTTTTTTTGAAAGCTTTGAAGTGATGATCATTATACAAAATTTTTTTTAAAATTGGGTTGTTTCTTGTGTTGCTTTGGTAACAAAACTTTAGCAAAAGTTACGCTATCCTACTGTTTTTTATTGTTTATTCATGTAAAATAGCGAAGTTTTTAGTATTTTAAAGGTTAAGGATAAATATATGTACGATGTCGGTTTTATGATTGGGCATTTTGAGCCGTTACATTTTGGGCATGTGCGTAGCGTGTTGCACGCTTGCGGACAGGTGAAAACCTTGTATTTGTTTATCACACCCCACCCAAAGCCCAATCCAAATTTTAAGATTAATTTAAAAGACAAAGCACGTTGGCTAACAAATTCTTTTGCCGATTTGCCATTTGTTCATGTGGTGCTGTTGCCAGACGTGATTACGCCCACTTATGAAGACGACCACAACGGACTAAAGGTGGAGAATGCCAATACGATTTTGACCGATATTTTACAGCGGCTTGACTTTTTGACAGTGAATGGACAAAAGCCGATTTTATTCGTTGATGAAACGCACCCTTTGGCAAATTTAAACCTTGTTACGCCGATTTTAACCACGCCAAGACAGACCGAATTTAACAGCACAAAAATCCACAACAATCCCGCCCTATATTGGCAATCCATTCACCCACACGCCCGCCCCAATTATACCAAGCTGATTACCATTGTCGGCGGTGAAAGCTCGGGCAAAACTACCTTGTTGCACAAATTAGCCAATTATTATGGAGCGAGTTTTTCGCTTGAGATGGGGCGGATTTTTGTGGAAACGGATTTGGGCGGAACGGAGCTGGGTATGCAGTACAGTGATTATCCGCTGATGGCAAGCGACCACGAGCAAGCCCTGCGACAGGCGAAAGAAAAAGCAACCGCACCGCTGACGCTTGTGGATACGGATTTTGTAACGACACAGGCATTTTGCGAAGTATATGAAGGCAAAACGCACCCATTTTTGACGGCGTGTATTGATGAGTTTCGCATGGATTATACCATTATGCTTGCGAGCAATACTGAGTGGGTGGCGGACGGAATGCGGTCGCTTGGGCAAGCCGAGCAACGCAAAAGTTTTGAAAATCGCTTAAAATCTATCTTTGCACGTCATCAGATTGAGCCGTATTTTATTGATAATCCAAATTATCATGAGCGATTTTGCAAACGGTGAGATTAATTGATAAGTTGATTTTTAAAGATTATCAAGATTAATTACTAAATTTAAGGAAAAATTATGCAAATTAAATTGTTGGATAAAATCACAGACGAATACCAAAAAGAATGGATTGTTACTTGGTTTTTTTTGAGTGTGTGTGCGTTGACGGCTGTTTTTTGGCAAACAACTGAGCATACGACCAAGGATTGGTTTTTTTTGGGCGTGTCTTGGTGGGCTTGTTGTGTGTGGTGTCTTTAAGTTTTAGACGCAATGTCGCAGGTAATGGCTTGGGCATGCTTGCTACCGCAGGTGAAAGTATGGTGCAGGCGAATGCTGGCTCGGTGGGGCTGATGCTTGCTCCGATGTTTAACTTCTTTACCCATGCGTATGGCTTGTATTATTGGACAAAAAACACCGATGGCGATGGCAATATGTTGCCAAAATCAGCGAATAAAGCGGTTTGGGGTATCACGCTGACCTTTTATTGTGATTGGGCTTTCGTTGTTTCCAACGGTGAATGATTGGCTTGCGTCAAAGGGCTATTTGGTGATTGATGATGACGGTAGTAAGTTTTTGGGTGTGATTGATTTTTTTGGATTAAT
>CAKMOY010000114.1 GCA_927911235.1 uncultured Moraxella sp. | reverse complement strand
GCGGTTGGTCGTTTTCCACATAGTGCAAAATGTTGGCGTTGTCGCCCCCTGCCACGATACTGTTATAAGACGGCACACAGCCGTATTGTGCAAAGGCGTAATTGACTTCGGCTTCAAGGCGACCTTCGTTCATCTCTGGTGCAACGGTTTTCATTGCTTGCACATGACCGTAGGCACTAATCTCGCCTGCCACTTTCATCAAGGCGATTTCATGTTCATCTTTTATCAGTCGCATTTCATTAATCAAACTGTCAATGTTGGTAATGGTTTCTACCACACCTTCGCCACGTTGTTTGAGTTTGGCTTGCTCTAGCCAACCGATTAAGTCGTTGTTAAAACGGGCAAAAACGTGTTTTTTGCCAAAAATTAGATTTGGCATTATCTCGTTAATGTCATCAATGGCGTGGCTTTCATCAACGTTAAAATCGGTTTTTGCATCGTCAAGCCCTACTCGTTTGCCGTCCCAAATTTCTCGTAATTTGTCTTTTTTTCGTAAAAATAGCGTGTATTTGACGGTATTGTTAAGTTTTTCTAATACCATTACTGATTCTGGCTCAACAAACCCTGTTAAATAAAAAAAGCTACTATCGGCTCGATATTTGTATTCGGCATCGTTATTGCGTATATGGGTGGGGGCGGTGTTTAAAATCGCAAGGCTATTGTTGGGCATTTGCTCGGCAAATTTAGCTCTGCGTTTGGCAAAGACGGATTGGGGTAATGGGGGTAATAATGTAATTTGCATTTTCATTCCTTAGAATTAATAGAGATTTTAATCGTTACTTAGGGGAAAAACTATCGCATATATACGTTGATTTTTTTCTCGTCCTTCTTTGGTCGTATTATCAGCAATCGGACGTTCAGTACCATAAGAGTTAATAGTGATATGATTTTCGTTGATACCATAGAAATCTTTATTTTCATTCGCTCACCCAATCTTCCACCGTCAAACCCACAATCCGCTCAAACTCTTTGACATTATGCGTTACCAACACTGCCCCAACCGCCAACGCATGACACGCAATCCACAAATCATTATTGCCAATCGGTGTGCCTTTTGCCTTTAATTGCAAAAATTGTTCGGCATAATGCTCGCTAATTTTGCCGTCCGTTGGATAAACCACATCAACAATTTGCATTAAATCGTCTAATAATGCCATTGATGCCTGTTTTTTTGTGCTATTGCTAATTCCTTTTAACAGTTCAGCATGAGTTACAAAAGACATTACCAATTTATGTTGCAAACTTAACGCATTGGCTCGTTTTGCGACAATTTTAGGCCTTTTTTTCATGATATAAATCAAAATATTGGTATCAAGCATATAAATCATAACGGCTCTCGCTCTTGCGGTGGCGACATATCACGGTCAGCAACTGCTTCAATAAAATCATCTGGAAAAGCAGATAATACTTCTAACAATAAATCGCCACGACCTTTTGCAATCGGCTTATCTTGTATTGGCTCAAGTAATAAGCCTTTTTCCGTTTGACTGATTTTGACTGTGTCGGTATCAAGGCGAAAACTCGCAGGAATACGCACGGCTTGACTATTACCACTTTTAAACACTTTGCTGATTTTTTGTTGGGAAGTTGCAATTTGCATCAAACGCTCCTTTTTTTTGTATATACTTTTATTTTAACAAATAAAAAACATATATACAATTAACTTTTAACAATATCCATCAAAAACTTCTCACATTTTTCCAACTGCTCAAGGCTCACAAATTCATTGGCTTTATGGGCTTGAGCAATATCGCCACAACCACAAATCACCGTTGGAATGCCCGCATTGGTAAACTGTCCACCTTCGGTCGCATACGCCACTTTATGACGCATTTTTTCATCAACCAAATTTTCAATCAACACTTGCAAGACAATGCTGTCGTCATCATTCATTGCAGGAACGTTGCAGTCTTGGTGAAGTTCGGCAAAACAAGCGTTATCAACCGCTTGCATTTTTTGGTTAAGTGATTGAATAAACTCGCTAATTGGCAAAATCACGCTCTCGGTGCAAACGTGGGGCAAGTTGCGAAAATCAAAAGTAAATTCGCACAAATTCGGCACAACATTGGTCGCCGTTCCGCCGTTAATCGTCCCCACCGACAAGGTAGAAAACGGCACATCAAACGCCAAATCTTGTTCTTCATGTTGCAGTTTTTCGGCAAGATCATCAATAAAATTGATAATTTTGCTCGCATAACTAATCGCATTCACGCCCTGCGGCGTCAAAGACGAATGGGCGGATTTGCCATGCACTCGGCAATGATAAACTTGAATACCCTTGTGAGCCGTTACCATTTTCATCATGGTCGGCTCGCCAACGATACAATAATCAGGTTTTATGCCTTGCTGTTGCAAGTCGTCAAGCAATAACGGCATACCTAAACAGCCGATTTCTTCGTCAAATGACAAGGCAAAATGAATGGGATTTGTTAAGTTATTTTCATTAGACTGTTTAACGATACTTGGCAAAATCGCAAGACAACAAGCAATAAAACCTTTCATATCGCACGCCCCACGCCCATACAATTTGCCGTCTTTAATCGTGGCACTAAATGGGTCGCTATCCCACACTTGCCCATCAACAGGCACAACATCTGTATGTCCAGAAAAGACAAATCCGCCATTGAAAATCGCTTGTCCGCTGTTGGTTGCAGGGACGGTTACAAAAAGATTGGCTTTTGTTTGGTCGTTGTTAAAGATTAATCGTGGGGATAGGTTGAGCGATTGGCAAAAGTTTTTGACGTAGTGGATTAACTCAAGGTTTGAGTATCGGCTTGTGGTGTCAAAGCTGATGAGTTTTTTGAGCCAATCAATTGTATTATTTGGATAGGTCATTTAATTTTCCATTTAATCATATTTTATGATGTATGTAGTATATAGGGTGGTTACGCTATCGCTAACCCACCCTACACCACTTTTAACATTAAAAACTAAGACGGTTTTTTCCCACTCATGGCATCAATCACCATATTGGTAACAAAATCATCATTACTATCTTTCTCACTTTCCCACGCCAACTCATCATCTTGCAATTGCTCAATAAAATCCAAATGCTCTTCATCGACTTCGGTTTTACCTACAGGACGGTTCATCGCAAACCCACTATCAAAGGCAATTTCGCAAGCGATTTACGCACACGCCCACCCGCCACACTCACAGGTATCATACGCACAAACTCCAAAAGCTCCATATACTCAATTTCGCCTTCTGGATTATTGTTGCCTTGCAAACTTTCATCAAACTCATCAATGCGTAACGCACCGATTTTTGCCAAATCGTTAAACAACACATTTTCTTCTGGTCGCAGTCCGCTATCGGTTACGCCAAAGCCTGTCAAAAAGCCATTCGCCCAATTTTTTAACGCCATTAACCGCTCGTACAAAGCGTGTTCATCATCAGGCAACAACGGCATAAACTGATAACTGTCTTCGTCATCGGTCAAAGTCGCTACCAAGTCTTCGGCTTCTTCCGCCAAAAACTCAAGCATACTTGGCTCAAATTCGGTAAAACTTAACTCGCTAAACAACATTTGCCAAAGCTGTTGCTCGCTCGCTTTTGGGGCATCGCACACAGACAAAACGCCTGTCAAAATGCCGTGTAATTCGCTTAAAGAAATATCTTGCCAATCCGCAAAATTTTCATGCCAATCTTGCCAACCCGATAAATAATCGTCCATTTTTTGCACCTTTTGTCGCATTTAGTTTGTAAAAAAAATGTTAAATTTT
>CAKMOY010000113.1 GCA_927911235.1 uncultured Moraxella sp. | reverse complement strand
GAACACGGCTCGGAGATGCAGTGGGAATTCAAATACAAAGATTATTTTAGCCAATTGCCATGATTTTTAACAGTACGATTTTTTAAAAATATTTATATAAATTTTGATTGGCAAAATGAAATAAAGATTCGCAACAAAATTTAAAGGTATTATAGGGTAACAGCTGAAGAGTCCGCCAAATCTGGCATTGACGCATACAGCCCATCATCAAGCGTTCAACCGTTTGTCAGTGTACCTGCGTTTTATCGTGTCAATCCAAAGGTAAATTTGTTTGCAATTCCAAGCGTCACTTATTATGCTGATGAAATTTATAATAACCCAAAAGTAGACGGCCGAACGTCTTAGGGTGTGGCATTGGGTGCAAATTATGCACTTGATTTTTAAGAAAAAACAAACAAAAATACACTATCATTTTTAATCCAATATTGTTCAAAAAACCATGACTGCTTATATTTTAGACACCGAAACCCACGATATTATCAATCCACATGCTACCGAAATCGCCTATATCAAAGTTGGTTTTGTGGAAGAGATGTTGATTTACCTTGAACCAAAAGCCTTTGAACAACGCTACAATCCTGAACAAAAAATCAGTCTTGGCAGTCAAGCCATCACACGAATTTTTGATGACGATGTCGCAGACCAGCCAGTTCATACGACTTTTGAATTGCCAAATGACTGTGCGTATTTGATTGGGCATAACATTGACTTTGATTGTGAAGTGCTAAAAAATGCCGAATGCGATGTCAGTTCTATCAAAAAAATCTGCACGTTGGCACTGTCTCGCTATTGTTATCCAGATATTGACAGCCATACGCTTGGGGCGATGTTATGCTATTTGCACAGCGATATTGCCAAAAAAAATCTAAAACACGCACATGGTGCAAAATATGACATTTGGTTTACCTTTTTGATTTTAAAAACCATGTGCGAAAAATTACACATTACCGATTTGCCAACGCTGTATGACATGAGTGAAAAAGCTCGTAAACCTACGCATTTGAACTTTGGCAAATACAAAGGCACAGCGATTGCCGATTTGCCTGATGATTATGTGCAATGGTTACTCAAACAACCCGAACTAGACCCTTATTTAAAAACTGGCACTCACACAATGATAAGCAACCGTCATGTCAAATTTTATTTTTTTACCCAGCCCTAGCCCATTCACCGTCTTGCAAACCATCAGCCACACCGCCATGACAGCACAAAATCTGTATGGCGATTTTAATTTGGGCTTGCACGTTTTGGACGAGCCAATAAACGTTCATCAAAACCGTATGGCATTGCTAAACTCATTGAAAACTACTTACCCACAGTTAAACAGCATTCATTGGCTTAACCAAGTTCATGGCAACGAAATATACGACAATCAAGGCAAATTGTTGGCAACACCCATCAATGCCGATGCCCAAATCACCACACAAAAACACACGGCATTGGCGATTATGACGGCAGACTGCGTGCCTGTGATGATTGCTGATGGGGCTGGGTGTGTGGTTGGGGCGGTTCACGCAGGTTGGCAAGGGCTTGCCAAAGATATCATTCGCTTGACCGTCAAAAAAATGCAACAGCAGTCCGATAATGTAAGCGTTTTTTGTGCGTGGGTGGGTGCGTGTATCGCTCAATGCAATTACGAAGTTGACGAAAAAGTCAAAACAGCCGTGTTAGCAACGCTTGATTTAACAGTACAAAATGATGAATCATTGATAAATCGTTTGTTTATTCGCACAACGGACGGACATTATTTGGCAAATTTGGCAAAAATTGCCGAATTACAGTTAAATGCGTGTGGCATTCATCAGGTATATCAAAGCCAACTTGACAGTTATGCTGATGATAGACTGTATTCTTATCGTTTGCAAAGCCAAAAAAAATACGTTGCCACAGGTCGTATGGCAACGTTGATTTTTATCAATCAATAATTTTGTAAAACTTTGTCAATCATTGCAAAATTTTGACATAAGACTGTGCTCTCAATTCTTGCAGCCAGTCTTCCAATGCCTGTGGTGCTAGGCGTTGATACAATACTTCACGAGCCACATTACGGCGGTAAGTATCGGTAACATCTTGCTTGCGTTTGGCATCTACTTTTAGAATATGCCAGCCAAACTGAGTTTGAAATGGGATAGAAAAATCATTGGCTTCGGTCTTTTTCATCATCGCTTCAAACGCAGGCACCATCTCGCCTTCACTCACCCAGCCCAGCGAACCGCCATTGCTCGCACTGCCATCTTTTGAGTAAGTCGCTGCCAATGTCGCAAAGTCTGCACCTTTTAATAATTGTTGATAAATTGCTTCAATTTGTTGTTTGGCGAGCTCTGCTGGCACAGTGGTTGATGGGCTAATCAAAATATGACGGGTTTGCCATTGGTCAATGATGTGTTGTCCGCCGTCTTTTTTATCCAACAATTTGACAACATCAATGCCTTGCTCGGTCAAAAGCGGTTTGCTAACTTGTCCAATATTTAGACTGGTAATATGCTGTGCAATATCTGTTGGCAACTCTTTCACTGTATGATAACCGACATCGCCGCCTTGAATTTGGGTGGTGTAGCCTTTTTGGGCGTTTGCCACGATTTGCTCAACATTGGCATTTTCCGCTTGTAAGGCTTGGGCAATTTTTTCGGCAACCGTCATCGCAGACTGTTTTTGACGTTCAGTTGGTGTCTCGCCTGCCTTACTGGTAAAAGGCACACGAATGTGTAATGGGCGATATTGACTTTGCTCTAAGGCACTGCTCTCTGGTGATTTTAAAAAGGCATCAACATCTTGTTCGCTAATTTTGACACGGCGTGCGATTTGTTGCTGTTGCAAAGTCTGAATGGCTAAATCTTCGCTCACTTGTTGGCGTAATGCTTTGTATGAACCTGCTTTTTCGCTATCTAACTTTTGTTGAAATGCAGTCAAACTGCTCATACCGTTTTGTTTGGCAATATGACTTAAAGCCACATTTAACTCATTTTCACTGACCGAAAATCCTTGTTTTTTGATTAAATCCAACTGAATTTGTCGGCTAATCATTTGATTTAACACTTGCGAATACATCTGATTGGCTGGCGGAATGGCTTTGTTTTCAGCTTTGAGCTGACTTGCCACCATTGCCACCGCATTGTCAAGCTCGCTGTTTAAAATCGCTGTGTCATTCACCACGGCAATCACGCCATCAAGCGTTTTGTCAGTCGCTTTCACCACTTGTTTATCAGTGGTTTGGTCGCTGTTGATGGTTTCTGCCATCGCATTTTGGCTTGCCAAAGCAAAGACAGACAACATCGCAACGTACAAAAATTGTTGGTTAAAAATACGCATATATTTTTCCTTTTGTAAAATTCATATGAAATATAAATTAAAATAAATTAAAAATTGTTAAGTTGATTAACACCCAGCACCCTATCACCAATCAAACTTGCCAATCTGCCTTGGCGTTTGTTAAATGCACTTTTTAGGCTTAACTCTGCTATGATGGCTTTGTTGGGTTTGTCATCAAATTCGTTATAATAACTGCGACCATAGACCGAAAACCATAACAACAGCTATCATAAGTAAAACCTGCCAACACATCGCTATAACGGTTTTTTAGGTTGTCATATTGCACCGCCCCCAAAAAGCCCCAGTTTTGGCTAATCGGAAAAATCGCTGATGCAGTGGTCGCAGATAGTTCTCGTTGCCCAAAGTCTTGTGCTTTACGCTTTATCACGCCCACATTGTACAAGGCATTGTTATTGGGTTGGTAACGCAATTGGGCATTATAATAATTCAGACCGCCATTGTCATTGACTGCACCGTCCAAATCCACCCAAAAATCTTGATAAGGCTGTGAGCTTAACTGAAGCACCGTCCCCGAACTATCAAGCGTCATTGGACTGGTATTATTTAACCCAACTTTAATATCACTTAAATAAAACTGCTGACCAATACTTGCATCAAGACGTGTCAAACCTGATACATCAATATAGCGATAATTGATTGATGGCGTTAAGTGATTGTTGTCCGCCAAACGGTCATAACCCAAAAACCACGAATTTTCATACAATTGTGGAAAGTTCAAAGATGCCAAACGAGTGTTAAAATTTGGCACATCGCTTTGGTCTTTAAAGGGTGAATACACATATTTTAAACGGGGTGAAATCAGTTGATACCCCCCCCATTTTTGGTCAAATTTGCCAAATAGCGAACCTGCTTTATAAAAAATTAGACCTGTATCAAGGCTAAACTCTGGCACAAAAACTGATTGGCTTTTGTTTTCGTCAGTGTAGTTATTGGCAATCGTTGTTTCTTCATCAAACTGAGTATAAAGGTGCTGAAGGCTTGCCATTGGGGTGATATAGCCCCATCTACGCTTGATAGGATAAGACGCACTTAACTTGTTATACAGTCTGCCACCGCTTTGCTTTGGTGCAGAATCGTCATCAATGGGACGTTTAAAATACGCAAAATCACTCACCCCTGTGATATACAGATTCTCATTTTCAAAATAAGGCAAACGATAGTTCAACGACAACTGTGGCAAACGTTGGTACGGTTTGTCTTTATCCAAAACAGTGTCTTTGTCTACCGTTTGAAAAGTTTCCACTTTGGCGGACGCTGTCAAATAATCGTTAAAATAATCGGCTTGGATACGGCGTGGCAAGTTTAAATGATTGTTTTCAAGCCCCAAAGTATCAAAATCATCAAAATACGCTGGGTCTGATACATACTGGTACAAGGCGTGAGCGGTTAAATTGGGAATAGTTTTTGATTGCCAAAAATGGTTATATAACACACGAGAGCGGTCTTCATTTTGGTATTCCTTATCACTTGGCAAATACGAAGCAATGACTTCCCCTGCCCCAAAATCTTTTGTCAAATAACGAAAATCGCCTATAAGCATGGGATTTCTGGTGCTAAAAATCGTTGGCGTTAATGTCAAGTCATAATTGGGGGCAAGGTTAAAATAATAAGGCGTTTCTACACGCAAACCGCCATCATTGCTAAAACCAGCTTTTGGCACTAAAAAACCACTGGCACGTCTGTCATCAACAGGAAAATTAAAATACGGCAAATAAAAAATGGGCTTATCTTTGATTTTAAAGGTAGCATTATAAACTTCGCCACGCCCTGTTTCGGTGTTAATATCTAAGTTTTTGGCATTGATTTGCCATGTTGGATTTTCTGGAGCACAGGTGGTAAACATGACATCATCAATTTCGTAATGGCTGTTATCCACTTTGTTCAACTGTTTGGCATAGCCGTGAGCCTGCATTGGCACGCTGGCAAAGGCGACATCTTTGGCAGTGGCTTTGGTGGTATCGGTCTGATAAGCGATTTCATCAGCAACGCTAATCAGCCCTTGTGAATTTAGCGATGAGCCTTTCGCCGTACTGACCATATTTTTAGCATTATTGCCACTGTTTTCACCCGAATCCATCACCATCACATTGCCATGAGCGACCGCTACATTGTCTTTTAAATTTATGGTAACTTTATCAGCGTTAATCTGCTGAGCACCTTGATTTACCTGAACATTTCCCGCCAATTCAGCATAATCTTCGCTGTCATAATAGCCATAATCGGCTTCGGCATACAAAGGAAAATCGCTGTTTTGGGCATTTGGATTTTGACTTATCGCATTATCGGTGGTGGTATTGCGTTGTTTTAGCGTACTTGTTGTCGTCGGATACACCCATTTACCATAGCACACAGGAGCTTTAGGCTGTTTGCCAAGTAGATTATCAGCAAAGTTTTGCTTGATATTTTTAAACTTTTGTTCGTTCGTTAAGGATTCTGCTGTGTCATCAGTTTTTGGCGTGGTTTGATAATATTGTTTTAAACGTTCCAGATTGGTTTGTTGAATATCCGTTGGGGTAAAATTTGGGCGTGTGTCGTCCGTTTTTGTTACCGTTTCAACGTCAATCGTTTGAATACTTTCGTCATTTTCATTAACGAGCATTGACGAATTTTGCACAGAACTATCCGCCAACAAAGCGGTAGGATTTTGGTTTTCCAATGACTCAATACCATCATCAGCCCATGCGGCCTGCGAGATCATGCCTGCTGTGGTTAATAAACCCAAAACCGACAAAGCATAAGCACGATGCAACGCCAAACTCAATACCGAGCGTTTTGGCAACTGTTGGAAAGAAGATGAGGTTTGACCAGTCATAGCAAAATTCATAAATTTAAATAAAAGATAAATGTGTATTTTATACAAACATCAAATAAAACGCTTGCATAATATCATTAGCCGTCAAATTATACTATCTTTTAACCAAAAATTAACGGTAAATTTGCAAAAAATACCAATTTTTTGTCGTTTTTAGCAAATAAATATCAATTAGTATAATTAATTTTCACATTTGCCGAAATTTGCTTGAGAAAAATAGCAAATTTGGTTAGCATAATCAAGTTTTTTAGAACTTGTATTCATAACGTTTTTGACAAAAAAGCAAACAAATATTCATCAAATATTGATAAGATTTTAATGCGGAATGTTATGAATACAGGTTCTCAATCATTTTTAAAACAATTTAAATAAACAAAAGTTGAAAAATATGCAAAACCAACGAGATACCGACCTACACGCATGGCTTAGCCAAATTTTTGCCGACCAACATTTTGAACATCACCGTTTGGCAGGTGATGCGAGCTTTCGCAGTTATCACCGTTTGACCGTAGATAATGAAAAATATATCGTCATGGACGCACCGCCCGCCAAAGAAAGTGTGAAAGAATTTATCGCTGTGGATACGCTGATGGCGGATTTTGTTCATGTGCCAAAACTTGTCGCCGTTAATGAGACGCAAGGTTTTATCGTGCTTGAAGACTTGGGAGCGACTGATTTTGCCGATAAAATCGGAGTTGATACGACAACGACCGAAAATCTGTATCAAAAAGCCATGCAAACGATTTTAAAAATCCAACAAATTCCGCTAGAAAATGCCAAAAATTTACAAAATCATGTTTTACCAAATTATGATGAAACGCTGTTAAAACGTGAAATGGCGTTGTTTGATGAATGGTTTTTGCCGTATATTAACGTAACATTGGACGAAAAAAGTCAACAGCTTTGGCAAAATGTACAAAATACAATTGTAGAGCAAGTTACCAATCATCAGCAAGTCGTAGTACATCGTGATTTTCACAGTCGTAATTTAATGATTGTGAATAATGACTTAACTCAAGATTTAGGCGTAATTGACTTTCAAGATGCGGTAATCGGTAGTTATACTTATGATTTAGCGTCTTTGTTGCGTGATGCGTATATTAATTTTGATGAAAATTGGGTTAATGAAAAATTAACAAAATTTTATGAATTAGCCAACATTGACGTTGATTTTAATCAGTTTAAAACTGATTTTAATGTGATGAGTATGCAACGCCATTTGAAAGTTTTGGGGATTTTTGTGCGATTATTTCAACGTGATGGCAAAAACCGTTATTTAGCCAATTTACCAAAAGTTTTTGCTGATTTGTTATTTTCTTTAGAAAATTTAACCAATAATAATGTAGATTTTAATAATTTTTATCAATGGTTAAATGATGAAGTTATGCCAAAATGTAAAGATATTCTTTAATTTTATTTTAGATAATGTCAAAATTTAAGTTTTTAACCGTAGATTGGGTAGAAGTATGATACCCAACAAATTTTTAAAATAAAACTTATCACATTGACATTATTTTTTTTCAAAAAATTGTTTTTAAAGGTAAAAAATGTCAAAAATCACCCAAGCCATGATTTTATCCGCAGGCAAAGGTACTCGCCTACGCCCTTTAACGCTCACCACGCCAAAACCGCTCGTTGAAGTTGGTGGTAAACCCTTGATTGTATGGCATATTTTGGCATTAAAACAAGCAGGGATTAGCGATATTGTCATCAATGTATCTTGGCTTGCCGACAAACTTGTGGAAGCGTTGAGCGATGGCAGTCAGTTTGGTGTCAATTTAAAAATCTCTCGTGAAGATGGCGAACCGCTAGAAACCGCAGGCGGTATTAAAAAAGCGTTGAGCGAAAATTTTCTCAAAAATGAACCGTTTATTTTGGTGAATGGCGATGTGTGGACACCGTTTGATTTTGCCAAATTGGTGAATTTTGACTTAGGCGATAAGCTCGCTCATTTATTTTTAACCGATAAAGCCACGCACAATCCAAATGGCGATTTTGCATTAATTGACAATTTTATCAAAACTGACGGCTCGCCAAAATACACCTTTGCAGGGATTAGCGTTTTTATCGCCAAAATTTGCTAGATAGCGTTGCGGTTGGTGATATTGCTCCGCTTGCACCGCTGTTAAAACAAGCGATGATAAATGAACAAATCACAGGCGAATTGCTCGCTGATGATTGGGTTGATGTTGGCACGGTGGAGCGATTAAATAACTTAAATCAAAAAATTGGCTTGATTGTTAACAAGCCGATTTTTGATAGGTTGATTTTGTATAAAACGTCAGTTTATTTTCCAAACACCAACTCATACACATCACGATAAACATAAGTATCAAACAAAGTTCGCCCAATACTACGGTTAGCATTGTTTTGCGGATTTTGGTCTGGCTCTTTGCCAATCGCTACCAAGTTTTTGACGGCTTCGCTATGTTGTTGCAAAAATTGATTAAATTCTTGTGCGGTCATCAATTTATCCGTTTTGTATTGGTCAAATTGTTTTAACGCTTCATCAAATTTATCTTTTTCTTCAGTGCCTTCTGCGTTAGCAACGTCATCGGTACTGGCAACCGCCATATCATCGCTGTTTGCCATTTGCATATTCATCAGATGAACAATCGCAACCGCCTGATTCTGAATCTGCCGTTTTTGGATGTGGCAATTCTGACAACGTTTTTTCCAAACGAGATGACGAACCATACGCCAAATCATCGGTATCAAGGGATTTTTTTTCTTCTAAAACGGTTTCAAATACATCACCAATGATAGACTTGGTGCTATAAGATGAATTTTTTAAAAATAGTAATTCATAGCCTTTTTGCTTGTCGGCTTGGGTCAAAGGTAAGTTTTGATAATCGCTATCATTGGATACCGCCACTTCAAGCAAGGCGGTTTGTTTTAACAACGGCAATAATTTTTTGATGTCAATTTTTTTTAAAGGCGACATTGGTTGATTTATCCGTCGGTTCGCTGTCCTTATTCAAACTGTCTTTGTTTAGATAATCGCTATAGTCAATCGCCACATAACGCCCTGTGTAAGCTGGGTCAATCATATAGTCAGCAAAAGTGGGAAAAAATTGTCAATAAAAAACTGTTTACTACTTTATGCTAAATTTTAACAAAATACAAGTGTTTACATTGTGAAAAAATGATGAAAATTTTTCAAAAATCTGTTAAGAATAAGCGATTGTATTGATATCCCTTGATTTTAACCATAAAATGAA
>CAKMOY010000112.1 GCA_927911235.1 uncultured Moraxella sp. | reverse complement strand
AGCATTTTATGCCCTTGATTTTGCAATTTTGGCGATTTGTTTTGCCCATTCATAAATGGCTGGGTTGCAGGTTCAAGCCCACCGTCCTGGTTTGTTAGTTAAAAAGTTGATGATGCCGAATTTTTGACGACAATGGTTTTTTGTTTGACTGGCTGTTTTTGCATTGACATGACTAAAATCCTATACATTTTTTATAGTTTTAGAACCTGTATTCACAACGTTTTTGCAATGAAAAATGCGATAAATCGCTAGCTTTTCAAGAAAAAAACGCAGTTTGATAGTTATTCTATCAAACAAGTTTTTGACATCGAGCCGCAAGATTTAGCCATTTTTCATGCAAAAGCAAATAAAATATTTATTTAAAAAACCTGTAAAAGTTTACTGTGCAATGTTGTGAATACAAGTTCTTAAAACAACCCACCATTTTAACAATTATCTAACCAATGATAAACCTTTATTTGTCCGATAAAGAAAAATCATCAGTCATAAAATATCTATAAAATATATTGCATAGTGTTATGATTTTGGCTAAACTACAGAACTTGTTGTATTCTTTGATTTTTTTACATTCTTATGTGGTTGATTTTTTATTCTTTAAGGAGTGGTACACGATGAAACACGCTATTATCAGCACATCTTCTTCAGGTTTGGCAAATTTAAAATTTTCGCATCATATGCACATTTTGCCCATGCACGTAAAAATTAACAATGTGGATTTTTTGGACAGCAAAAATATCAATCCCACTAAACTTACCCAAATCATGCAAACATCGCCCAACTCCTTGGCAAAAACTTCGCCACCTTCGGAAGCTGAAATTATGCAAATGTTTGAAAGTCTATATAATGAAGGTTATCAAAGTTTGTTTGTTTGCACATTGTCATCAAAATTTAGCGAAACTTATAACATGGTACAAGCCTGCCGTAAGCGTTTTGATGGTAAAATGAATATTTTTGTTTATGATACATTAAATCTGAACTTAACCGAAGCCACCATGAGTTATGAAGCGGACAGTTGGTTCAAGCAAGAAAAAAGTTTTGCCGAAATCACTCGCAGATTGGACTATATCCGAGACCACAGCTCATTTTTATTTACCTTAAGCGACTTAACTTATATTACCAAAGCTGGTAAACTGTCCGCACCTGCCAGTTTTTTTGCCAATTTATTTGACATTAAGCCGATTATGGAAATTGATAAAAAAGGTTTTATCGTTGCCAAAGAAAAAGTGCGAAAACTGGACAATACCTTGCGTAGAATGGCGGAAATCACTTTAGAAACCGCAGGCAATGATGCTTATATTTATTTATCTGACGGTGGGCATGACTTTTTAACAACCTATTATGCCCGATTATTATACCGTGAATATGGCTTAAAAGATTTGCCTGTATTTCCTGTGTCCACCATTTCCCTTGCCAATCATGGCTACAAGTGCATTGGCATTGGTTCATTTTATGGTGATTTGCCAGAAATCGTGCAACGCCTAAAAACTTAAACCTTTAGGAAATTTATGAAAATTTTACAATCAAAATATTATACCCCACGCAAAATTTTGACATCAGATGGCAACAATTCGCCCTATCCGATTGAATTAGTTGATGATGTCAAACGCTATAACAGCAAATACAACCCCTTTGAATCCTTGCTTGACGATTTGTTTCCTGGGATTTATGTTGGCGATGCCGAAATGGTGATTTTAAAGGAAAAATTAAAAGACTTTGAACGTTGTACCGACTTTAACACCGTTGCCTATTCACAAAAAAACAATCGGCTTTACGAACGTGAAGCCTGTTTTTTTCACCCAAAATATGAGATTTTTTTATTAACCAGTGAAGATTTATCCAATGACTATGACGAATATATTTTTGAATCAGGCTTGTTAAAAGTCGTCAGCGTCTATTACGAATCCACCAATCCAAAATCGCCAGACAACGTACGTCATGTTTTTGATGAATATTTGCAAAAATATGTGTCAAGCGAAGCCAAAGTGTCTATTTTGTTAAAAGAAACGCACGGTTTTACCTTTAAAACCCACCGTATCAAGCCGCACCCCATCAACATTGAAACCATGTACGATGACGAATTTGCCAACGTCCATCAACATATCAAAGACAGCTTAACCAACGAACACAAAGGCGTGGTACTACTACACGGTGTGGCAGGCTCTGGCAAAACCAACTACATCAAATGGCTCACCAGCCAAGTGCCAAACAAAAAATTTGTCTTTGTGCCGACCAATATGATTGCGTATTTAACCAATCCAGAATTTATGTCGTTATTGGTGGACAACAAAAATTCGGTACTGGTGCTAGAAGACTGCGAAAACTACATCGCCGAACGCACCATTGACAACGCCAACACCGATGTGGTATCGTCTATTTTAAATATTGCAGACGGTATGTTATCTGATGTGTTAGAATGTCAATTTATCTGTACCTTTAATTCAGATATTTCCAAAATTGACAGTGCGTTGTTGCGTAAAGGTCGCTTGATTGCCGAACATAAGTTTAAAGAATTATCGGTGGAAAAATCCAATGCTTATCTAAAATCTATTGATAAAGATATTATTGTAGATAAACCACATTCTTTAGCTGAACTTACCAATATGGATAACGTGGCGTTTAAAGAAAAAGAAGCCGAAAAAGTAAAATTTGGGTTTATGTAAATAAAATTTAAAAAAACATTAAAAAAGGATAAACAATGAAACTTGCCGAAGCCTTACTACTAAGAGCCGATTTACAAAAAAAACTTGCCAGTTTAAAACAACGCATTGGCGAAAACGTCAAAGTCCAAGATGGCGATGAACCAAGCGAAAATCCCACAGAACTGTTAATCCAATCCAGCCAAATCATTGGCGAATTATATGCGTTGATTGGGCGTATTCACCGCACCAATGCGGTGGTAGTTTTGGACAATGGCAAAACCATGCTCACCGTATTAAACGAGCGTGACGAGCTTACTGAGCGTCATCGCCTACTACAATCTGCGATTGACAACGCAAAAACCGAAGGCGACCGTTACAGCTTTCGTGAAATTAAATGGCAAAAAGTCGTTGATATTAGCGGTTTGCAAAAACAAGCTGATGATATCTCGGCAAAATTACGCCAAGTGAATGTATATTTGCAGTCCGCTAATTGGCAAGTTGATTTGTTAGATTAATTGAACATTTTAGCAAACCATTTACCAAAAAATGCCCTTTTTTGAACATTTACAGGCGAATATCAGGACCTTA
>CAKMOY010000111.1 GCA_927911235.1 uncultured Moraxella sp. | reverse complement strand
TTACGCTTTGTTTGTTTTGATGATAGGCTATCCAAATAGCTTCTCTTTCAAGTGGTAATAGTCTGGTGTTTTTATGTATGTTCATTTGCAGTATTTTATCCTAAATACTGTAAATAACGCTAGGATATCTTACAGTTTAAGTATAATTGGATTTTTCTATTTTACATTTGGTATAATTATATGTCAAACGATTTAAGATGGGGTCGCCTAGCTATTTTGCAGGTAGTTGTGGTGGTGCTCCAATTGAGATTATCCGCTAGTACATTGAACGGCAAAATACACCGCACTAAATAACGTCCATACGTAAGCATGATTGCTAAGTTGCCTTATATCCACCGCCTGAAGTCGGTGGTTTTACGGCAATGGAGATAAAAATTACCATACGAAAACGCCCTATCAAGTCATTTATTGATAGGGCTTTTGGTTTATAGTAGTAAATGAATTAACCAATCAACTCTTTTAACAACTGATTCACTTGAGCAGGATTGGCTTTCCCTTTACTTGCTTTCATCACTTGTCCGACCAGTCCATTAAAGGCCTTTTCTTTACCAGATTTATATTCATCAATCATCGCTTGATTGTTTTTTAACACTTCTTCCACGATGGCTTTAATCGCCCCTGTGTCGGTTTCTTGTTTTAAGCCATTTTCTTCAATGACTTGCATGGCTGAAATGTCTTTTTCTTCCCACATAATATTAAAAACTTGTTTGGCAATTTTACCGCTAATCGTATTATCTACAATACGTTCAATCATACCGCCTAATCTTTTGGCTGAAATTGGCGATTGTATGATTTCTAAATTGGCTTTATTTAATGCCCCTGCAAGCTCACCCATAACCCAGTTTGCCACCAATTTAGCATTATTTTTACCAACAAAATCAACAACTTCTTCAAAGTAATCCGCCATTTCACGAGATTGCGTTAATACTCTAGCGTCATATTCTGGCAAACCAAAATCCGCCATAAACCGCTCACGGCGAGCGACAGGCAATTCTGGCATTTTATCATTAATCGCTTTAAAATCGCTCTCACTGATATGCACAGGCAATAGGTCTGGGTCGGGGAAGTAGCGATAATCGTTGGCTTCTTCTTTGGTACGCATGGCTCGTGTGGTGTTGGTGTTGGGGTCGTATAGGCGAGTGGCTTGTTCCACCTTGCCACCGTCTTCAATTAGGTCAATTTGGCGTTCAATTTCCACATTAATCGCTTGCTCAATAAAACGAAATGAGTTGATGTTTTTAAGTTCATTGCGAGTGCCAAAAGGCTCATTTGGCTTACGCACCGATACGTTACAGTCGGCACGAAACGAGCCTTCCGCCATGATAGCGTCCGAAATGCCAAGCCATGTAACCAGCTGATGAATGGCTTTGACATAGGCAACCGCTTCGGCTGATGAACGCATGTCAGGTTCTGAGACAATCTCAATGAGTGGCGTGCCAGCTCGGTTTAAGTCCACGCCTGTCATCTGTGGGATAGCGTCATGCACCGATTTGCCAGCGTCTTCTTCTAGGTGGGCTCTGGTGATGCCAATGCGCTTGCTGTACTGGTTTTTTTCGCCTTCGTTTACCACGATGTCAATGTAGCCTTTGCCGACAATGGGGTGTGCCATTTGGCTGATTTGGTAGCCTTTTGGCAAGTCTGGGTAAAAGTAGTTTTTGCGGTCAAAGGCGTTCATCATGCCAATTTCAGCGTTTACGCCTAAGCCAAACATGACCGCTTTTTCCACGACTTCTTTGTTTAGCACAGGCAACACCCCCGGCAATGCCAAATCAATGATATTGGCTTGAGTGTTTGGCTCTTGTCCAAACTTGGTAGAAGCTGGCGAGAAAATTTTGGTGTTGGTGTTTAATTGGCAGTGAATTTCAATGCCGATAACGACTTCGTAGCCGTCAATAAGTAGGTCTTTTTGGGTTGGGTAGGTCATTGTTTTTCCTTTAAAATTTTAAATTTAGTTTAAACGATTTTGCCAATAGTCTGTACTTCTTGCACCATGCACGACCGCAGAAATAATCACATCATCATTATTCACCAAAAACTTTGGGATAAGCCATTTGTAGTCATTTTTAGTAAAACATTATACAATAAAATGGGGTTCAACAAATTCACCTTGTGGCATACGGCTAAATTTAATAGCCACTTCCCAAATACTTGCATTGCTAAAAAATAGCTCGTTTTCGCTATCTAAAATGACTTTTTTGCTTTATCGCTGAGTTTAGGATGATTTTGTACGACCCAAAGTAAAATATGGGTATCAAGTAAATAGCTCATTGATAAAATTCCGTCAATTCAATATCATCAAAATCATCAGGGACGTTAAAAGGTGCAATACCGCCTAACCGATGTATCGCAAGCTGTTTTTGCGGTTGAGATTTTTTAGCAAAAACTAAATACGGTTTGACAATTTGAGCAATAAACTCTCTCAAATTTTCTTTGCCAATTTGATTAACCAAATTTTGATAAACCAAATCATCAAGTTGTATTGTTACATTTTGCATAAAATCCCCAAAAAATTTACGCCAAAGTTGCCATTTTTTGATGAAAATCCGTAACCTGCTGATACGCATCTGCCATATTAAGCAATTTATCTTCTTGCCAATGATTACCGATTAATTGCAAACCCACAGGCAAATGATTGTCATCAAAGCCAACAGGCAGGCTCATCGCAGGCAATCCTGCCAAATTCACGCCAATGGTATAAACATCGCCCATATAAATCTCACTAGGCGTAAGGCTTGCACCAATTTTATACGCAGTCGTTGGAGCGGTTGGCGTGGCAATGACATCACAGCTTTCAAAGGCTTTGGCAAAATCTTGGCTAATCAAACGGCGAACCTTTTGAGCCTTGACATAATAAGCATCAAAATAACCTGCCGATAACGCATACGTCCCCATCAAAATACGGCGTTGCACTTCCGCCCCAAAGCCTTCGGAGCGTGAGCGAGTATAAAGGTCGGTCAAATCGCTTGGATTTTCACAGCGATAGCCATAACGCACGCCATCATAGCGAGATAGGTTTGATGACGCTTCGGCAGGGGCAAGCAGATAATAAGTGGCAAGTGTGATTTCTGGTTTTGTCAAACTTACGTCCACCAAAGTCGCCCCAAGTGCTTCATATTGCTTTAAGGCTTGATTGATTTGCGTTTTGACGGTTTCGTTTAAGCCTTCGCCAAAATATTCGGTCGGCACGCCAATTTTTACCCCTTGCAATGGCTTATCCGCTTGGCGATTTGCGTGCAGTTTTTCCACCCAATTTGGCACATCAGCATTGTAACTGGTTGAGTCTTTATTGTCATAACCTGCCATCACTTGCAACAGATAAGCACAATCTTCTGCCGTTTTGCCAAATGTGCCTGCTTGGTCAAAACTTGACGCATACGCAATCATGCCAAAGCGTGAAATGCGTCCGTAAGTGGGCTTAATGCCTGTCAAACCGCAAAAACTGGCAGGTTGGCGAATTGAACCGCCTGTGTCCGAGCCTGTGGCAATCGGTGCAAATCCAGACGCAACCGCCGCCGCCGAACCGCCAGACGACCCCCCCGGTACACGGCTTAAATCCCACGGATTATGCACCGCCCCAAAGTATGAGCTTTCGTTGTCCGAACCCATCGCAAACTCGTCCATGCTCGTTTTGCCAAGCGTTACCAAGCCGACATCAAGGCATTTTTGCACAATAGTGGCGTTATAAGGCGAGACAAAATTGGCAAGCATTTTTGAGCCACAAGTGGTCAAAACGCCTTCGGTGTTAAAAATGTCTTTGTGAGCAAGCGGAATGCCTGTCAGTGCATGGGCGTTGCCGTTTGCCAAAATCTCGTCCGCTTGTTTGGCTTGTTTGATGGCAAGCTCTGGCGTTACCGTGATAAAGCTGTTAATGGCTTTGTCGTGTTTGGCAATGCGGTCAAGAAAGTGTTGGGTTAATTCAACACTGCTAAATTGTTTGTTTTTTAAGCCGTCTGATAGGGCTTTGACGGAAAGTTCGTGTAAATTTGTCATGGTTTTCTCTAAAATTTGTTAAAAGTAAAATTATAGGTGCGTTTTACGCACGTTTACAGAGTAATTATTTAAACTGCTAAAGTTTTGGATTTTCGGGATTTTGCCATAATTTTT
>CAKMOY010000110.1 GCA_927911235.1 uncultured Moraxella sp. | reverse complement strand
GACTTGCCAAATTTAATGGTGTAGTCGCAAATTTTGAGTTTCACTTGAAGATGAGAAACACCGTTTCGCAAGGTGGCATTGGAATAAAGATTTGAATGAATTACAACGCCATTTATGGGATTTTGATTAAGTGAGTTTTTTTTAGTTCTTGATAGTCTAGAGCCAATAATTTCACGAATTACATATTTTTTACTCATAATTTATACCTTTTTAGGTTAAATTTACCATTAATTTTTACTTCATGACCCAATAGTAAAACTCTTCAATGGGTGTAGAAAATCCAATACTTTTTAACTCAACAATCGACTTTTCTCGGTAAGTATGCCCCAGCGTCCAATCATCTTCTTTGCGATAAACAATCACTTGCATAACATCTTGCTCAACCAACACATACTCTTGCAAACCTTTGCACGCCAAAATATAGTTATCAAATTTTATAGTTTGGTCGTCTTGGTGCGTAGATTTTGACAACACTTCCACAATGATTTTAATTTCACCGTCCAAACATTTGACCGCAATATCAGGATAATAATAATTTTTATCATTATAATGCACAGCCAAATCGCTTGAATAAGGAAAGCAGTCAATTTTGTTGGCACGAAAGTGCATATTCAGCAAAGTGTTAATATTGCCTGTAATGGCGACGTGCTTTTCGGACGCACCTGCCATTGAGTAGATACGCCCATCAATCAATTGATGTTTTTCACCTGTTTTCTCTTCGGCAATTTTGACATCATTTAAGGTGTATAGCCTCGCTTCTTGTTTGGTGATTGCACTTGTCATAAAATCCCCTTATTTTAGGTCTTCATTCACTTTATCATGTGGCATGACAAATTCTACATCACTACGAAAGCCTTTTCCATCAAGTCTAACGCCACGCCAATGGTGCTTGCTCATTAAAAATAATATCATACAACGCATGGGTAATCGGCATATAAATACCGTCCTTGCTTGCTTTTTCATGCACCTGTTGAATGGTGTTAATGCCTTCTGCCGTTTGTCCGAGTTTTTTGACCGCTTGTTCAAGGCTTAAACCCTTACCAAGCATATTGCCAACTTGATAATTTCGGCTTAGCGGGGACGCACAAGTGGCGTACAAATCACCCACGCCAGACAAGCCCAAAAACGTCAAAGGATTTGCCCCTGCATGAACGCCAAAACGGCTCATCTCCGCTAACGCACGGGTCAAAATCATGGCTTTGGTATTATCGCCAACTTCGTACGCACCCGCCATACCCATCGCAATCGCATAGATGTTTTTAACGCACCGCCAAGTTCCACGCCTACCACATCATCACTGCCAAACACCCGAAAAAACGCCCCATGTAACGCCACTTGCACCGCATGGCGAACCGCTTCGGACTCACTGGCAATCACGGTTGCCGTTGGCATATTGTTCATGATTTCTTTGGCAAGGTTTGGACCACTCATCACCCCAAACGCCACGTTTGGTAACTCTTCTTTGATAATCTCGCTCATCAAGGCGAAGGTTTCTTTTTCCATACCTTTTGTCAAAGAAATGACGACTTGCGATGTGATAAAAGGTGCGATTTTTTGCAAAATTTCACGAAAACCAGAACTGGGAATCGCCACAAAAATAATATCTTTGCCCTTAACCGCTTCTTCCAAATCATGTGAAAATTTTAACCGTTTATCCAATTTAAAATCAGGCAAATATTTTTTATTAATGTGGGTTTTTTGCATGGCTTTGACAGTGCGTTTATCACGCACCCACAAGGTTGCATCGCAACCGTTACGGCTGGCAAGGTTCGCCATCGCTGTGCCAAAACTGCCCCCACCCAAAAACGTCATCGTCAAAGGCACAGTCAAGCCCTTGTTATCGTCATCGGTTTGCGGTTTGTTTTTGCGGTTTTTAAAATTTTGTAGCAACTCACCAACCAATTTACTGGCTTTTTCTTTGCCTGAATGTAAAATTTCTAAATTATCGCCAAAATTTTCTGTTAAATGTAAGGCTTCGTTTTTTAGATTTTGTAAGTTTAAATGGTTTAAATTTTCTAACGGCTTTTTCATAAAATTTTTCTCTTAAAATAATTTAAAATATTAATAAAATGTTAAAAAATCATCAGTATTTACCGCTTTTCTTGGTGGCAATTCCGCCCCTGCCATTCCCACATAAATAAAGCCAACGACTTGATTATTATCGGTTAAGTTAAAAAATTGTTTTACCGCTTGGCTATTCATCAAATCGCCACTTCGCCAAACGCTGGCGAAACCTTGAGCTTGTAAGGCTAACAGCAAGTTTTGCACGCCTGCCCCTGCGGATAATAATTGCTCAAATTCTGGCACTTTTGGGTGGTTTTTGTAATCTGTTACACAAGCGATAATCATTGGGGCTCGTTTTGGTAGCATTTTGGCTTTTTGTAAAGCGGTTTCGTCTGTATCGCCTTTGTCCAAAGTCGCTTGGTGTAAAGCTAAACCAAGATTATCCAAGGCTTGATTCTCAAGAACGACAAAGCGAAAAGGGTTTAATTGTTTATGGTCAGGTGCGGTTAATGCTACGCTGACGGCTTGTTTAAGTTGTTCGGCATTTGGAGCAGGGGCGAGTAGTCGTCCCATAGAACGGCGTGATTGGATAAAGTCTAAAATTTCTTGTGTGTTCATGGGTTTTTCCTTTTTGTTAAAATTTAACTGGTGACATATCTTATTTTAAAGACGCATTTAGATATCGTCAAAAACTTAATAATCAAAGTTATTATCATACCTTAATTTCGCCAATTTATTAAGCTATTTTTTAAACTGATGAAAAAATTGGCAAAATATGATAAAATGCCTGCATTTCAATCAAAACCTACCAAAGGAAAAACTATGCCAACCCCAATCACCCAACGCCACAATGCCAACGCCATTCGTGTCCTTGCAATGGACGCTGTTCAAAAAGCCAATTCTGGACACCCTGGAGCCCCAATGGGTATGGCAGACATTGCCGAAGTGCTTTGGCGTAAATTTTTAAAACACAACCCAAAAGACCCAAAATGGCTAAACCGAGACCGCTTTGTGCTGTCAAATGGTCATGGCTCAATGCTCCATTATGCCTTGCTACATTTGTCTGGTTATGATGTGTCTATTGACGATTTAAAGAATTTTCGTCAATTGCACTCAAAAACGCCCGGCCACCCAGAATACGGCTACACCGCAGGCATTGAAACCACCACAGGTCCGCTAGGTCAGGGCATTGCCAATGCGGTAGGTTTTGCCATTGCCGAAAAAACGTTGGCAAATCAGTTTAACCGTGATGGGCATGAAATTATCAATCACAACACTTATTGCTTTTTGGGTGATGGCTGTTTGATGGAAGGCATTAGCCATGAGGCGTGTTCACTGGCTGGCACGCTAGAGCTTGGCAAATTGGTGGTGTATTATGATGACAACGGCATTTCTATTGATGGCGAAGTGGAAGGCTGGTTTTCTGACGACACCCAAAAACGCTTTGAGGCTTATGGCTGGCAAGTACAAACGGTGGACGGACATGACAGCGAGGCAATTGGCAAAGCCACCGAAAATGCCTTAAATGAGAGTAAAAAACCGTCTTTAATCATTTGTAAAACTGTGATTGGGGCAGGTTCGCCAAACAAACAAGGCAAGGAAGACTGCCACGGAGCCCCACTTGGCAATGATGAGATTGCCTTAACTCGTGAAACTTTGGGCTGGACGGCAGAACCGTTTGTCATTCCACAAGAGATTTATGACGCTTGGAATGGTGTTGCCAAAGGTGAGGTGGTACAAGGCAATTGGCAAGCGGAGTTTGACAGCTATCAAAAGGCGTATCCAGAGCTTGCCAAAGAATTGTTACGCCGTATGAATGGAGACTTGCCTGCTGATTTTGAACAAAAAGCCCAAGATTTTATCAAACAATGTCAAGCCAATCCAGAAAATATCGCCAGTCGTAAAGCCAGTCAAAACGCCATTAACGCCTTGCAACCTTTGTTGCCAGAGCTTTTGGGCGGTTCGGCAGATTTGGCAGGGTCAAATTTGACATGGTTTAAAAATGCCAAAGCCCTAGAAAATGACCCAGCGGGCAACTACATTCATTATGGTGTGCGTGAATTTGGCATGACAGCGATTGCCAACGGCATTGCCTTGCATGGTGGCTTTATCCCTTATGTGGCAACGTTTTTGATGTTTATGGAATATGCTCGCAATGCGGTGCGTATGTCAGCACTCATGAAACAGCGTGTGATTAACGTTTATACCCATGACAGCATTGGACTTGGCGAAGATGGGCCAACGCACCAGCCTGTAGAACAGCTTGCCAGTCTGCGTGCTACGCCAAACTTGCACACATGGCGACCATGCGACACGGTGGAATCTATGGTGGCGTGGGTTGAGAGCCTAAAAGCCAAAACCACCCCATCGGCTCTGATTTTTAGTCGTCAAAACCTACCGCACCAAAACCGTGATGACGCACAAGTGGCAAACATCGCTAAAGGCGGTTATGTGCTTGCCAAAGAGCAGGCTGATTTACAAGCCATCATCATTGCCACAGGTTCGGAAGTAGAGCTTGCGATGAATGCTTATCAAGAATTAAGCGGTCAAGGCGTGGGCGTGCGTGTGGTATCTATGCCATGTGCCGAAGTGTTTGTTAGCCAAGATAGTGCTTACCGTGAAAGCGTGTTGCCGTCAAATGTTCGTAGCCGTGTGGCGGTAGAGGCAAGCCATGTGGATTATTGGTATAAATTTGTGGGGCTTGATGGCAAGGTGATTGGCATGACAACCTTTGGTGAGTCTGCCCCTGCCAAAGACTTGTTTAACCACTTTGGCATTACCAGTGAGGCGGTGGTGAGTGCGGTGAAATCGCTGATTTAATTGGTTTATCATTGTTACAATGAAAAAAACGTGCCGTTTGGCACGTTTTTTTATTTGATTTTTGTGAAAGTTAAAAGTTCAATACCCTTGTCATAACCTACTGCAATCACGGCATTAACCGCCTTCTTATCCATTCGCCAATCCCCAAGCACCAGTCTTTTTTTTCCATTTTCTAATAAATGCTCATATGGTCGGTGCGTATGCCCATGAATGAGAATATCGGCATTTTTTAACGCTTTTTTAACCGCGATTTCATTTACGTCCATGATTTGCATGGATTTTTTGGCATTATCGGTTTTTGCTTTTTTTGGCGAAGGTCTTTTAGCGATTTTCTCACGTTTTTTTAATAGGCAAGGCAAGTAAAATTTTTTTGGTAATTTGGATTTGAATTAATTTTACGAAAAAATTTGATATTTTTTATCATCAGTACATAAGGCATCGCCATGTTCAAG
>CAKMOY010000109.1 GCA_927911235.1 uncultured Moraxella sp. | reverse complement strand
ATTTTTAAAACAGTTATTATAAAAAATATCAGCAAAGCTTGGGGCAATCACGGTACGAAAACCATATTCGTTCAATGCCCAAGGAGCATGTTCACGACTTGAGCCACAGCCAAAATTTTCACGAGCCAGCAAAATGCTTGCTCCTTGATAGCGTGGCTGATTTAGCACAAAATCGGGGTTTTTTGGGCGTTTGTCGTTGTCTTGACCCAAATAGCCTTCGTCCATATAGCGAAGTTCGTCAAACAGATTTACGCCAAAACCTGTGCGTTTGATGGATTTTAAAAACTGCTTTGGGATAATCAAATCGGTATCCACATTTGAGCGGTCTAGTGGGGCAACGATGCCCTGTTCGGTGGTGTATTTTTTCATGTTATTCTCCTTAAAAACTTCTCACATCCACAAAATGCCCTGCAATCGCCGCCGCTGCCGCCATCGCAGGAGACACCAAATGCGTACGACCGCCATTACCTTGACGACCTTCAAAGTTTCGGTTAGAAGTGCTGGCACAATGCTCTTTGGGTTGCAATTTATCAGCATTCATCGCAAGGCACATCGAACAGCCCGGTTCACGCCATTCAAAGCCTGCATCAGTAAAGATTTTATCAAGTCCTTCTTGCTCTGCTTGTTGTTTGACAAGTCCAGAACCTGCCACCACAATGGCTTCTTTGACCGTATCGGCAACTTTGCGACCTTTGATTACATCTGCCGCCGAACGCAAATCTTCAATGCGTGAGTTGGTGCAAGAACCGATAAAAATACGGTCAAGTTTAATATCACCAATGGCTTGCCCTGCGTTTAGCCCCATGTATTCATAGGCACGAGTCCACGCATTTTTTTGTACGTCATCTTTTGCCATGTCAAGCGTTGGCACGGTTTGGGTGATATCCACCACCATCTCAGGCGATGTTCCCCAAGACACTTGTGGAGCAATCTCACTACCGTCCATCTCAATGACCGTATCAAACACCGCATCAGCGTCTGAATGCAAGGTTTTCCAGTAGGCGACCGCTTTGTCCCAGTTTTCGCCTGTTGGGGCATAAGGGCGACCTTTGACGTATTCAATCGTGGTATCGTCCACCGCCACCATGCCGACCCTTGCCCCTGCTTCAATCGCCATATTACACACCGTCATGCGACCTTCCATGCTCATGTCAGCAAACACTTGTCCACCAAATTCCATCGCATGGCCTGTACCGCCTGCCGTGCCGATTTTGGCAATGATGGCAAGCACCACATCTTTTGGCGTAACGCCTGCCCCCAATTTGCCATTGACTTTAATCAGCATATTTTTCATTTTCTTTTGCACAAGGCATTGCGTGGCTAAAACGTGTTCAACTTCAGACGTGCCAATGCCATGAGCCAAACAGCCCAACGCCCCATGCGTAGCGGTATGGCTATCACCACAAACCACCGTCATACCTGGTAATACAAGCCCTTGTTCAGGGCCGACAACGTGAACAATGCCTTGACGCACATCATTAATGGTAAATTCGGTGATGTTAAATTTTTGGCAGTTTTCGTCTAAGGTTTTGACTTGAATACGAGACGTTTCGTCTTTGATACCGCTGACACCTTCTGAGCGTTCTTTGCTCACAGTTGGCACGTTGTGGTCTGGCGTTGCCACATTGGCAGACAAACGCCAAGGCTGACGATTTGCCAACTCCAAACCTTCAAAGGCTTGTGGGCTAGTCACTTCGTGCAACAAATGACGGTCAATATAAATCAAACTTGAGCCGTCATCACGCTGTAATACTAAGTGGTCTTGCCAAAGTTTGTCGTAAAGGGTTTTGCCTGTTGTGCTATTTGCCATTGGGTATTTCCTTAATTTTGTTAAATATTTTAAGATATACTTTAAAATAAAATGGTTAAAAAAACAAGATAGTGGCATTATAACAGAAAATTTTGATAAATTTAATTGATGATTTTTATATTTTAAAAAACTTTTGGGAATTATTGTTAAAGTTGGTAAAAAAACTTGAGTTTATGTGGAACTTCTATATAATAATATTTAATGTATTTTTTTTAAGTTAAAAACTTTTATTTATGTAAAAATTGATTTTTTTTGGCAAAATCTGTGTTTTTTAAGCGTTTTTTAAGGATATAGTATGAATACCACCAATCTCAACACCTTTTTGGCAGTTATGCAGACAGGCAGTATTTCCCAAGCGGCGGATAAACTCTTTATCACGCAACCTGCCGTCAGCAAACGTATCAAAAATTTGGAAGATGAGTTTAACGTAACGCTATTTGACACGGTGGGGCGGGGCATTATCCCAACGCAAGCAGCACACGATTTGATGCCACACGCCAAACGCTGGCTTGATGATTATGATAATCTAAAATCAACCTAAAAAGCCGTCAGCAGTCAGTATCTGGCAAATTAGTGATTGGCACGAGCCATCATATCGGTCTGCACCATTTGCCTGCGGTGTTGCAACAGTTTATCCAAAATTACCCAACGGTGCAACTAGAAGTGCATTTTGTGGACAGCGAAGAAGCACACAAAGCAGTGTTAGACGGTGATTTGTCCATGGCATTCTTGACCTTGCCACCTGTGTATGATAAGCGTTTAAACTATCATACCCTTTGGTCTGACCCATTGCATTTTGTAACTGGAACGCTGTCGCCACTTGCCCAAAAAATGAATGTTACGCTTGAACAACTTGCCAATTATCCTGCGATTTTGCCTGCGGCAAATACTTTTACCAGTCAAATTACGCTGTCAGAATTTGCCAAACATAACCTAAAACCGTATGCGACCATGAGTACCAATCCGCTTGAGTCTATCCGTATGTTGGTGTCGGTGGGGCTTGGTTGGTCGGTATTGCCACAGACGCTTATCAGTGCGGATTTACAGCCTGTGCATATGGAAAAACCGCTAGAGATGCAACGTTATCTTGGTTTAGTTACCAATCCAAATATTACCATATCCGCCAGTATGTCGGCGTTGTTGGATATGTTGGGTGTGAAGTTAGATAAAAAACAAGATGATTGAGAAATGAAAAGCTGATTGTAAAATCGGCTTTTTTTATGTTTGAAATATATCAAAAGTTAAACACTATCCAATCATTAAGACCAGATTTATGTCCAATTTACAATTATAGTAAATATTGATTGGCTGATAAATTGTAAAAATTTGCCCATCATTAGAAATTTATGGCAATGTTTAATGTCGATTTTTTGGTCATTTGCCGTACCCCAAAGTAAAAA
>CAKMOY010000108.1 GCA_927911235.1 uncultured Moraxella sp. | reverse complement strand
GTAAATTATTGTAAAAAAATAAAAAAACACTTGCAAACTTCAAAAAATCCGTATAATAATGCCGTCATTGGATCGTTAGCTCAGTTGGTAGAGCAGCGGACTTTTAATCCGTTGGTCCCGCGTTCGAGTCGCGGACGATCCACCATACACAAAAAGCCCTTTATGTTAATAAAGGGCTTTTTTATGTTAAAAAATTTTCACAAAAAAAACCGAATTTGGCAACATTCGGTTTTTTTGATAAGAGCAACTCAAAAATCAATCATCAACTTTTTTGCCTTGCTTGTTGATATAAAAATAATCATCGCCAATCGCCACTTCTGCTTTACCATCTTCAAAAGTATCAGCGTCATCATATTTTAATGGAATAACAACTTTACCGTTTTTATTGACAAAGCCGTATTTGTAAATGTCGTTATCATTTTCATCCTGACCTGTGATTTTGCCAACAATTGCCAAATCGCCTTCAAAATACTCGGCATAGTCATAAATAAACGGTACAATGATTTTGTTTTTGGTGTCAATCATGCCATATTTGCCATTTTTTTTTGGCAGGAATGATTTTGTCATCATAAAACCATTTGGCGGTTTCATCGTATTGTAGCGGAATGACGACCTTGTTATTTTTATCAATAAAGCCGTATTTGCCATCTTTGGCGACTGATGCCAAACCTTCGCTAAAGCCGTACGCATCATCGTATTGTGGCTCAATGGCAAATTTGCCAGTCGGTGCAAGATAGCCCCATTTTCCATTTTTTTTGGCAACGGCGTAACCTTCGCTAAAGGCATGATTTTCATCGTTGTCGGACACATCAAAAGCGATTTTGCCATCAGGTTTGATAAAATAGGTTTTGTCGCCTTTTTTGACCAAGCCAAAACCTTCGGCAAAGGCATATGCTTCGTTATAGACGGTAGGGATGACCAATTTGCCTTTTTTATTAACATAGCCAAAACGCACTTTTTCGGGGTCGTCATTATCTTTGTATACTACTGATAAGCCGTCTTCAAATTCGCAATCATAGTCAAATTCAACGTCTCTTGGCAGGTTATAGCCGTTTTCTAATTCGCAGGCGAATGCCGAGCCGATACTGGCTGATAGTACGATACTGCTTAACAAAATTTTGGAAAATTTCATGTAATATCCTTACAATTATTGGTAAAAACAAGGCTTTAAAATAAGCGAATTTTTGTCAATTGTCAAGCTGTTTGTGATTGTTGTCTCCACAAGCCTTCCAGATTATAAAATTCACGAGCCTGTGGCATCATCACATGAACGACCACCGCCCCCAAATCAATCAACACCCAATCAGACGTGCCTTGACCTTCCACACCGATTGGCAAAAACCCCGCTTGTTTTGCTTCAAAGGCGACATTGTCGGCAACGGCTTTTAGATGACGGTTTGATGTGCCTTCGGCAATGACAATGCGTTCCATGATATCGCTTAATTCGGCAACATCAAGTACGGTGATGTTTTTGGCTTTCATGTCTTCAAGGGCATTATTTACAGTTTCTAAACATTTTGTTAATTGTTCATCATCAAAAATAGGACGAGTTATCGTCATAATATAAATTCCTATTGTGTTAATAAAAAAAGAAAAATTTGTTAAATATCTGAATTATCAGAAGTTTTTGGATTTTGTTCCGCATTGACCGTTTCGGCAAGTGAACGATTTTTGACAAAAATTACTTTATGATTGTTATCATTTGGATAACGTTCTTGCAGTTCAAAATAACGGGGATAGGCTCGCAAAAAGTCGCTAAATTTGTTAAAGTTAAATAGCCTTGCATCAAAGTCAGGTTCAACTTTTAAAATATAATTTTTAACAGGGGCGATATTTGCCCAACCTTGGTCGTCCGCCATGCTCGCAATCGCCACACGTACCAGCGTTACCGCCACGTCAATGGGTTTCATTTGGTTTGAACCGCCAAATAACATATCGGCAGAATCATAAAAATCCACCGATTCGGCATTTTTTTGTGTCTTCAAAAAATTCCAAATAAGTAAAGCGGTCGCAGGCTTGTACAAAGGGTTTTGGCGTGTTGCTCCGCCCAAATCCGTACACGAGTAAACCTTGCTCACGAATACGCTGGGCAAGCCTTGTAAAATCGCTGTCCGATGATACCAAACAAAAGCCGTCAAATCGCCCTGTATAAAGCAAGTCCATCGCATCAATGATAAGGCTTGCATCGGTGGCATTTTTGCCTGTGGTGTAGTTAAACTGCTGAATCGGCTGAATAGAGTGGCTAAGCAGTACGTTTTTCCAACTGTTTAACTGCGGACGAGTCCAATCGCCATACGCACGGCGAACACTGGCCTTGCCAAGCGTTGCAATCTCAGAAAGCAGTTTGTCAAGATGGGTAACAGACGCATTGTCTGCGTCAATCAGTACCGCAAGTTGTGCTTCTTTACCGTGAAATGTATTTAAATTGATGGGTGCTAACATTTTAATATCCAGTCGTTTTTAACGGCAATCACCGCAAAATATGGGTGTATTTTAGCACAAAATCATGAT
>CAKMOY010000107.1 GCA_927911235.1 uncultured Moraxella sp. | reverse complement strand
ACGGGGTACATTTGCAAAAGCAAAATTTGATAAAATTTTGTATAAAAGTAGTAAGCGATGTCCGAATTTTCCTTGATTTATCAACACTTTGAAAACTGCACACCAAAAAATCCACTCACGCAAATTGGTATTGGTGATGATTGTGCGGTGAGCAATATTCCACCCAATGCACAGCTTGTGAGCTGTGTGGATACGCTTGTCATGGGGCGACATTTTCCGCACTCCACGTCTGCTTATGCCGTTGGGTTTAAGTCGGTGGCGGTGAATTTGTCCGATTTGGCGAGCATGGGGGCAACGCCGTACGCGATTTTATTGGGCTTAAGTTTACCTAGCCATTTCGCCAATGATGAGTTTTTGGGTGAATTTACTCAAGGGCTTGCCGATATTTGCCGTGCTTTTGATGTGGACTTAATCGGTGGCGATACCACAAAATCGGACGTTTTAACCATTTCGGTAACGGCTTTGGGCTTTGTGCCAAGCGGTCAAGCGATTTTACGCAGTGGGGCAAAGGTGGGTGATGTGGTGTGCGTCAGTAGCGAGATTGGTTCGGCAAGTTTTGCCCTAAAACAGATTTTAAACGGTGAAAAATCGGATTTGCAAAACGCCCTAGATTTACCCAATCCACAAATTAAACTTGGACAAAAATTAATCGGTTTTGCCAACAGTATGATAGATATTTCGGACGGCTTGGGGCAGGATTTGGGGCATATTTTAACAGCAAATGATGTAGGAGCGGTACTTGATTTGGCAAAAATTCCGTGCAATCGGTTGTTGCAGACTCTGCCTAATGATGAAAAATGGCAACATATATTAAATGGTGGTGATGATTATCAGCTTTGTTTTACCATGAGCCAAGAGAATTTTGCTAAGTTTAATGAGCTTTATCCTAATGAGATTTTTGCCATCGGTGAGATTGTGGCGGATAAGGATTTAAAACTTGTCAATCATGGCGAAAAGGTGAATTTTACGATTAATGGTTGGCAACATTTTTAGGAAAATTTATGAAAAAAATTCTTTTAATCTGATTGGGTATGATTCATCAAGCAATCATGGTCCATATACCAAATCAACTGATAGCGTCAATTTTTTAACGCAAAAATATCGCTATCAAAAAAATATGGTAGAAGACGATACAACAGAGCCAAAATTTAAATCAACTTGGTATGATTTGCCAAAACAACCGTTGTTAAAATTAAACGACATTCAAGATATTGACGATTTTGGCGTTAAATTAGACGAACGACTTTATAATCTGGTACACCCAAATGACGAATCATAAACCCGACATACGAAAATCTAACCCCTGCCCACCTTGCCCACCGACGGCTAAAGTGTGGGAAAAATGTATCTATTGGCTTGGCGTAGGGCTAGGCTCTGGCTTACCAAAACGAGCAGCAGGCACTTGGGGAACGGTAGGCGGTTTAATCGTTGCTATGCCAATGCTTATGCTTGGGTTTTGGGGATTTTTGGCGATTACCATTGTCGGCTGTTTGGTCGGTAGTTATATTTGTGGCAAAACGTCCGATTTGATGGGCGTACATGATGACCCACATATCGTGTGGGACGAATGGGTGGGGATGTGGACTTCGCTGTTGCCGACAGCTTGGATTATGAATGAATTTTTGAAATCTGGAAGTCCTGATAAAATGGGTTGGCAATACATTCACCCTAGCCTACTTTTTTTGTTTATTATTCCATTTGTATTATTTCGTTTTTTTGATATTGTTAAGCCCTTTCCAATTAAATGGGTGGATAAAAATGTGTCAGGCGGTTTTGGGATTTTGATTGATGATGTATTGGCAGGGGTGATGGCAGGTTCTATCATGATGATTTTACTAGAAACGGTTTTTAAAGTTCATGTGATAGGCAATTTTGTTGGTTAAAAATTTTGTTTTTGTTTTAAAATTATTAACAACTGCTTACGATTTTGGTAAATTTTTTTGTGCTAAAATTAAATCATTTTTTGATTCACAAAAGGCAATCAAAATGCCAAATTGTAAAATTATTCTAACTTGCTGTTTATTAAGTATTTTTTGCTTAATTATGCCTGCTTATCGTGATTTTTATACAGGTTGGTTAAAAAGTCAATTTTATATGACGTTGGGATTGTTTTTTGTGATAATGACTGGGTTGTTTTGTTATACTTATCAAAATTTTAACTCAACTTATCCCTTTAGAAAATACGCATTAACAGGTTTTTCACTTATCACAATTGCGATTTTAATTTCAGCAAGTTTTAACGATACGTCAGACATTCCCACACTTGGGGCAATGCTGTTATACTTGATTGTATTAACGCCCATTTTTATCATTTTAGAATTAATCTGTACGGTATTGCAAAGAAAAACTAAATAGTTTATAAAGGAAAAATTATGAGCAATTTAACGACTATCATCATGGCAGCAGGCAAAGGCACTCGCATGAAATCCACTCGCCCAAAAGTCTTGCAACCACTAGCAGGCAAGCCATTATTACAGCACGTTTTGACCACCGCCAAAAAACTTGGCAGTCAAAAAAACATCATCATTTATGGTTTTGAAGGGCGACAAGTCAAAGACGCATTTGCAAATGAGAGCATTGACTGGGTAGAACAAGCCGAACAACTTGGCACAGGTCATGCGGTACAAATGGCGTTGCCTGTGTTGCCAACAGACGGCAAAAGTTTGATTTTATCGGGCGATGTACCACTCATTGGCGTGGATACTTTAGAAAAACTAAGCAATACCGACAGCCGTTTTGCGATGCTGACGATAAACATTGCCAATCCGTTTGGGCTTGGGCGGATTGTCCGTAAAGACGGCAAAGTCATTGCCATTGTGGAAGAAAAAGACGCAACCGAGACGCAAAAACAAATCAGCGAAATTAACAGTGGCGTGTACTGTGTGGACAATGCTATTTTGCATAATTATTTAAAAAATCTGAATAATAACAACGCTCAAGGCGAATATTATCTCACCGATATTGTCAAAATGGCGGTTGATGACGGCATTGAAATTGCCACCGTTTCGCCAACGTATCAATTTGAAATTGAAGGCGTGAACGACCGTATTCAACTGGCAAGCCTTGAACGCACTTGGCAAGCTCATCAAGCCGAAAACCTGATGAAACAAGGCGTGCATATCATTGACCCAAGCCGTTTTGATTTGCGTGGGACTTTGACGGTGGGCAGGGATGTGGAAATTGACATTAATGTGATTATTGAAGGCGATTGTACCTTTGGCGATAATGTCAAAATTGGTGCAGGTTGCGTGATTAAAAACAGCCACATTGCCAGTGGTACGGTAGTTCAGCCGTACAGCCTGTTTGATAATGCGGTAGTGGGCGAGCAAAACCAAATTGGGCCGTTTTCACGCCTAAGACCCAATGCCGTTACTGCAAAAGATGTGCATATCGGCAACTTTGTGGAGCTAAAAAACACGCAAATGGCAGATGGGGCAAAGGCGAACCATTTGGCGTATTTGGGCGACAGCACGGTGGGCGAACGCACCAACATCGGGGCAGGTACGATTACGGCAAATTATGATGGCGTAAATAAGTTTAAAACCACGATTGGCAATGATGTGAGTGTGGGGTCAAATGTAGTGTTGGTCGCTCCTGTAACGCTTGGCGATAAGGTTACGGTGGGGGCGGGTAGCACGATTACCAAAGATGTGGCAGAGGATAAATTGGTGGTCGCTCGTGGTCGTCAAACGGTGATTGATGGGTGGGTGAGACCTGTGAAAGAGAAAAAATAGGTTATCATAAAAATCAAATACAAGCATTTTTTAACAACAGGAAAAATCCTATGAAAAAATTCGTTTTATCAAGCCTATTGGCTATCGGTGCGTTTGGTGGATTGGCAGTCAGTCAATCGGCTATGGCTGTAGACCCTAATACCGAAGGGGCTTTACACAACGACCCTACAATGTGTTCTTATAAAAGGGTGCTTTTTTAACCTTTTAAACCAAGAATAATCTAACGAATTGGGACTATTCTTTTTTCAACCGATATTTTAATTTTTAATAATTTAAAAAAAACTAAAATATCATTAACCAAAACTTGATACTAAGGAACAACTTATGTGCGGTATCGTAGGTAGCATTCGCACGAATGCCAACGTAGTAGAATTTTTAACAGACGGCTTAAAACGCCTAGAATATCGTGGCTATGATTCATCAGGCATCGCCGTCCAAACCGACAACGGACTCAAACGTGTCCGCCGAGTTGGTCGTGTCGCCCTCATGGAACAAGCCGCCAAAGACAAAGGCATTTACGGACACACAGGCATCGGACACACACGCTGGGCGACACATGGTGGCGTAACCGAACCTAACGCCCACCCCCATATCTCAGGCGACTTAATCTCAGTCGTGCATAACGGTATTATTGAAAACTTTGAAGCCGAACGTACTCGCTTGCAGGGCTTGGGTTATGTTTTTGAATCTCAGACCGACACCGAAGTCATCGCCCATGCGGTACACGACAACTACAAAAAGACCCAAGATTTATTCACAGCCGTACAACAAGCCTGTGCTAACTTTCACGGAGCGTACGCCATTGCCGTCATCGCCAATGACAAACCAAGCCAAATGGTCGTGGCTCGTATGGGCTGTCCGTTGTTAATCGGACTTGGCAAAGGCGAAGTGTTTATCGCCTCAGACGTATCGGCTGTGGTCGCATTTACTCGTGAAATTATTTACCTTGAAGATGGCGACATCGCACAGCTTACCGCTGATGGCGTGGCAAAACTGATTGACAAAACAGGCAAAACCGCCACTCGCACCGCTACCACCTCGCAAGTATCGCTTGCCTCGCTTGAGTTGGGTGCGTATAGCCATTTTATGCAAAAAGAAATCTACGAACAGCCAAAAGCCGTTGCCGATACCGCAGAAATTTTCCTTGACGCAGGCTTTATTCCACAAAACTTTGGTAAAAATGCCGAACAAGTGTTTAAAGAAATTGACAGTATCAAAATTCTTGCCTGTGGCACGTCTTATTATTCAGCATTGACTGCCAAATATTGGCTAGAATCCATTGCCAAAATTGCCACCGATGTGGAAATCGCCAGCGAATACCGCTACCGTGATGTGATTGCCAATCCAAAACAACTTGTCATTACCATTTCCCAATCAGGCGAAACGCTTGACACGATGGAAGCGTTAAAATATGCCCAAAGTCAAGGACATACACACAGTTTGGCGATTTGTAACGTGATGGAATCCGCCTTACCACGAGCGAGCGAATTGGTATTTTACACACGAGCAGGGGCGGAGATTGGCGTGGCAAGTACCAAAGCCTTTACCACGCAGCTTGTCGCCTTGTTTGGCTTGGCGGTTACGCTTGGCAAAGTGCGTGGTTTTATCAGCGATGATAGCGAGTACAGTAGTGCGTTACGCAGTTTGCCAAACGACATTCAATATGCGTTAAACCTTGAACCACAAATCACCACTTGGGCGAGCAAATTTGCTGAAAAACCAAGTGCGTTGTTCTTGGGACGTGGCATTCATTATCCGATTGCCCTAGAAGGGGCGTTAAAACTCAAAGAAATCACCTATATCCATGCCGAAAGCTACCCAGCAGGCGAGTTAAAACATGGACCGTTGGCATTGGTTGATGACAATATGCCTGTGGTCGTCATCGCTCCGAATGACAATCTGCTGGATAAAGTAAAAGCCAATATGCAAGAAGTGTCGGCTCGGGGTGGTGAGTTATTTGTGTTTAGCGATTTGGATAATAATGTGGAAGCGAGCGATAAAGTCCATGTCATTCGCACGCCACGCCATGTTGGTGTATTGTCGCCGATTGTGCATACCATTCCTGTACAGTTGTTGGCTTATCATGTCGCCTTGTCAAAAGGCACAGACGTGGATAAACCAAGAAACTTGGCAAAATCGGTGACGGTTGAATAATCGTTGTTTTTGGTAAATTTGGTTCTTGGCTTTTGATTTTTTTTCTAAAGAATGGGTGTTTGCTCCACCAATAAAGTCATCAACCAAATTATCCAATGAAGATGTTTTTAAATTGTCTAAACTTATTTGATTTCCTCTAAAAATTCTTCGGCAATGGCTAATATTTCTGCACTTCGCCTTGCCATTATCGTCTTTGCGTGACAACTGTCATTGCGTAATGCTGTGAATACAAGTTCTAAGTTATGTGTGTTACGTAATTTGATAAGTAAAAAGACAATTTTAAATATAACAGCTCGTAGGGTGGGTTACGCTATCGTTAACTCACCCTACAAATATACATTTTAATTTTATCCAACTGCTTAAAAAATTGCACGTTGAGTCTAAAATTGACTTATCTTTAAGAACAAAGCCAAACAAACTTCCACTCTATTAAAATATAAGTATTTTTGCGTATAGCAAAAATTTCTGTTTTTTTATAATATCTTATCAAGACTTAACGATGTTGTTAAAGCCTTGTTAGGTCGGTTATTGTTATTTTTTATCACCCTATTTTTTATGCGTGTTGATAAAAAAAGGGACTATAAAATAGCAATTTCTTGGTCTAATAGACAAAATTCATGCTGACACCCCACTCAAAGCCTGATACCATATAGCTTTGAGTAGGATTTTTATGAAAAACAAAAAGTATGTCCTGTTTGTAGGTCTACAAACACCAAGAAAAACGGTAAAAAAGACCA
>CAKMOY010000106.1 GCA_927911235.1 uncultured Moraxella sp. | reverse complement strand
TTATTCGTTGGGTCTAGGGCGATGATGTGTCCACGTATTAGGGTCATTCTAGTACTTATCGTAACGTCTGTGTCCTTTTGGCGTTCTTTGGGCAACAAGTACACCGCTTTCGTCCCATCTGCGTAATGTTGAGATAGATACGCCAAGTTGTTTGATGCTTCGTTGATACTAATTAATCTGTTCATTTGGATATTCTAAGATGGATTTGGTTAGATTTCAAGAGGCGGTTTCAAGCCCCATTCACGTTGATGATGTGGCGTTGGGCTTGGTCAATTTAACAAAAACAGACAATTTACCCAAAGTGATTAATTTTACAGGCGAGAAAGCTTTGACCTTAGCTGAGTATTTAAGCGGTTTACGAGTAAAATTTTATCACAAAAATTCGCCTGTTATTGTCAATATTCCCATGCCGATTGCCAAGTTTTTTGCCAGTATTTTACAACCGTTTAGCAAGATGATAAGCGTGGATAGTTTGATTTTGCTAGAAAATGGTAATGTGGCGGATAATGCGAATTTTTTGCGGTTATTAAACAGAGATTTTACCCAAATTTTGCCATAAAAAAAGCGAATAATTTAACCATTATTCGCTTTTTTGATTGGAAATATGCAATCAGTTATTTGGCATTTTCAATCATATAATCGACAGCGTTGATAACTTCTTGGTCTAGCAAGTCCGCTTTACCACCTTTGGGAGGCATAGCGTTAAAGCCTTTGATGGCATGGTCATGCAAAGTCGCTGCACCTTTGGCAATACGTGGTGCCCAGCCTGCTTTGTCACCAAATTTTGGTGATGCCAAAAGTCCTGTTGCGTGGCAAGTATGGCACACGCCTTCATAGATGGCTTTACCGTCACGTGGGTTGTTTGGGTCGGCTGCACCCAGCGTTGCCGCAATGGTGATATCGCAATCTTGACCTTCAAAGCACACTTTGCCTTGTGGGGCGATACGGGCAATCAAGTTTGGATACAAGGCAATCAATTTTTGCACTTGGGGTGGGTCTTTTGGCACTTCTGGTTGTTTTTTGGCTTCTGTGGCTGGTGCAGAAGCGGTTGCAGGTTGGCTAGCAGTTGATGCGGTTGCAGATGCAGTGCTGGCGGTTTCGGCTTGGCTGACAGCAATGCCCGCTGTGCTTAGCAGGGCGATGGCTGATAACATAACTACTTTTTTCATTCGGCACGTTCTCTTATTTTTGTCATGTTTTCACAAAACATAAAATATATGTAATGCGGGTAAGAATTTTTCCCTACTATTATAAGGGAAAACGCAAGCAAAAATCTATGGTTATTTTACCGCTTTTTTGCTTTTGTTCAACAATTTGTGAATCAAATCTCGCTCAACATACGCCACCATCACCATATACACGATTAACAAGGCGTTTGACAACCAAAAGTTCATTTCAAACGCATTGACAATCATTAAGCTAAAAGCGATTAAAATTGCCAAAAATCCGCCAATTTTTTTGGTTTTGTACGGAATTGGATACATTTTTTGCCCCAAAACATAGGAAATTGCCGTCATGGTCGCATATACCGCAAGCGTAACCCAAGCGGACACCATAAAGCCGTATTTTTGCAAAAATAGCAAATGTAACAAAATCGTCAAGCCCGCCCCAAACCACGAAATCGCTGTGCCGATTTTGGTGCGGTCGGTGACTTTGTACCAAGTAGACAGGTTGTAATAAATGCCAAAAAACAGATTGGCAATGACGATAATCGGCACGATGTCAATCGCTGTCCAGTAGCTACTGTCGGTGATAAACAGGCGTTTTAGCCACGAGATATTAGCGATAATGCCTAACGCCACCACAGACGCAAACAGGGTGAAATATTCGGTGAGTTTGGCGTAAGTGTTTTTGGCATCGGCGTTTTTCATTTGTTTGAATAAAAACGGCTCAATCCCCATACGATATGCCGTTACGAATAGCGTCATCAGCACCGCCAATTTGTACGCACCGCCATACGCCCCTGCATCGCCTTTGTCAATCATGTAGTATTGAATAATTTTGTCAAAATTTTCATTAACCATAAACGCCAAGCCCGCCAACATAACAGGATAAGAATAGCTTAACATTTTTTTAAATAATGCTTCATCAAAACCGAGTTTTACTTTTAATATAATTGGTAAAAGCATAACAAAAGTTGAGATACTTGCGATTAAATTACTAAAAAATGGATAAGAAACTTGCTGTTTTAGCCCAATGCTTTTGGCAAAATCCACAGGAACAAAGCGGAATAACGCAATGACTAACACGGTCTGAATAAGAATGGACGACACACGAATGGCGGAGTACATGACAGGCTTATTGTGAAATCGCAAATAGGCAAACGGAATGGTGCAAACCGCATCAAAAAAACGCTATCCACGCAAACCAACACAAATATTCAGGGTTACTCGCATAGTCCATTAAGGTGGCAAGCGGATAGTTAAACAGCAGTACGGCAAGCAAAAATACGGTGGCAAGCGAAGTTACAAACCAAAAAGACGTGTTAAAAACTTTTTGGTGCATACCGTCTTCTGATGCGTAGCGGAAGTACGACGTTTCAAAGCCGAATGTGAGCATGATGTTGATAAAGGCTATCCACGCATATAGGCTGGTGAAAATGGCAAAGGCTTGTTTGTCTATATAGTTGATATATAAGGGGTTTAGTAAAAATGTGATGACTCGTGGCAAAATCGCCCCAATGCCATAGATTATCGTTTCGCCTAATAAACGTTTGATGTTCACGGTTCACCTTGGTTTAAATTTGCCTTAATTTGCTTGAAATTGAAAATGTGGGTTAGTTTAATCGGTTTGGGAGGAATGTCATTTTTTTTGTCAATTTGGTGATAAAAAAGCCACGATGTGTGGCTTTTTATTACATTTAAATAAATGTTATTTGTTATTCTTTTCAAAAAACTCAACACACTGCTTTGCAATCGCATTGGCAAGCGGTGGCGTAACGGCATTACCAACGTGTTCACAACGCTTTGAATGATTGCCAATAAAAATCTTGGGCGACACTTGGCAAACTGCTGGCAAACAACATAACGGTAATCGCTATTTTTTTGGCAAACATCAGATTTTCCTTTATCCATTTTCCATAAAAATTATTTTTAAAAACAACCATTAACGATAAATAACGGTATTAAGGGTTGAAACTGGTTGCAAATATTTTCCAATAACGGCAAAATATCCACGTCAAATTCAGCGTCATTTGGCAAAATCAGCTCATCAACGCCAATCACAGCGACACGGCGAATGCCATCATAACGCCCCCATTGGTACAAAACAAGCTCAAGCTGTTGCAAACAGGTGCAAATACTGTCCAAATGCGGTGAATTTTCGGCAAATTCGGTGGTCGCCATCGCCACGATAAACTTAGGCTTTGACAACGCCCCACCCACGCCCACGCCTGCTAAATCTCGGTTGGTTTCGTACACAAGGTTCTCACCCAATGCCAACTCGGAGCGTTCACAGGCTTGTTTGTACACTTGATAATATTCAGGGTACAACATCTGCGTGCGTAACAGCAGACGATGACGAAAAATGCCTGACACTGGGACAGGCATTATCAACGCTTGGTAGCAGTCTTGAAACAAGGTTTTTTTATCAGCAAGGCTAATCATCAATAACCATCAACTTTTTAAAACGGCTCAGCAATTATTTGCCTTGAGCCATTTTTTCTTGGGCTTTTTGTTGCTCAAGTTGGGCGATTTGTTGTTCTAACAATTTGATACGCTCTTCTTTTTTGCCACTTAGCTCATTCATCATTTTTAGCCGTTCTTCAATCATTTTTTCTTGTTCAGCCAGTTGGGTCGCTTGTTCTTCAAGTCTATCCATCTCTTCTTTTGCTAAAGCTGGGTCGTTTGGTGTTTCGGCATTCAAGACTTCTTCAGGTGTTACGACAGGTGCTGTCGTGGTAATTTCTGGTGTTGATGCGGTCTCAACAGGGGTGCTAGCCGTTTCAGCGACAGTTGAAGCCACACTTGCGACCGCCACCGCACTGGCAGTACTTGCAACACTGCTCGCTGTTGTAGGTGTAGATGCAACAGGGGCAACTTTCGCAGGGGTTGGCACTGGCGTTGGAGCTGGTGCAGGTTCTTCACTGCCTTGATTCATAAAGAACCATGCCAATGCACCCAAAATTAACAATGCCAAAATCGCATATAATAGGTTATTATTTTTTGCACCTATCGGTTTTGGTGATTTTACCAAAGTTGCTTTATACGATTTTGGCGTGGCTTTTTTCGCACCAAACAGTGGCTTTTTTTCTGCTTTTGGTTTTACTTCTTTGGTATTTTTGCCGAATAGACCTTTTTTCTCAACTTTTGGTTTATCCACTTTTGCACCTTTGCCAAACAAACCTTTTTTCTCAGGTTTGGCATTGGTTGCAGCGGTTGGTTTGTCATCGTTATTCAGTGCAACCGTAGCAACACCCGCACCGACAGCCGTCGCCGCAGCAGGTGCAAGCAAGTCATCAAGGTCTAATTCATCAATATCATTTGTCATTGAATGCGTGCTAACAGGTGCGTCTGTGGCAACATTGCTATTTGGATTTAACGTGTCAATGTCAGGGGTATTTAAATCAACAGCATTTAAATCAACACTATCCAAATCCACCGCATTGACATCTATATTTTCATGCGTTGCAGGCACATCAAGGTCAAAATCGTCAAAATTTACCGTAACATCTGTATTGGGTGTGGTGGGTGCGTGATTGTCCAAAGAATCCAATTCATCTAAGTTAGACGTATCTAAATTGATGTCGTTAGCCGTGCTGTTTGGTGTTGTTGGGGCATTGTCATTCAATTCCAATGAATCCAAATCCAGTGCATCTAATGAAAATTCGTCCATTTGGGTTCTTCGTATTACGGTTCAATCATCTGTCATGTATTTTTCTACAATTTGTGTGGAAATTCACTTGTTCTTACAAGTTCTTTCAATTATGTCATACTATAGCAAAATTTAGCACCAAAATAACAATATTTCCCAGTAATTTTAGGATAAAATGAAACAATATTTTACTTAAATGGTATTTTTTGGCGATTTTTTTATTTTTGTCAAACAATTATGGCTTAAATTTGACGACTTGCACGATATTATCTTCTTCCGCATTTTGTTGTTGGATTAATGGTAAATCTTCTAGGGTTGGTCGTCTTTCGCTGTAGCCACACGATACGCATTCAATGTATTCGTCTGCTACAGGTTCAAAGATTTCTATTTGGACGATTTTGTCTATTTCGCCACATTGTTTGCATTTTACCCCTGCCAAAAATTGGCGTTTTGGGCGGTTGGATTGGTATCGCATATTTTTTCCTTTTACCAAGACTGCGTATTATTAATATTATCACTCAAAATCTCTTCATAAAATCCCGAATGACGCAGCAACGCATCAATATCCGCAGGGCGTTCACGAAACGCTTCAAAATTCTCTTTTGCCGAACGAGAACCGCCTTTTGCCAAAATCTCTTCACGGAAAATTTTGCCTGTATTTTGGTTAAAAATACCGTCCGTTTCAAAACGGTCAAACGCATCAGCCGACAACAATTCCGCCCATTTGTACGAATAATAACCACACGCATAACCGCCCGCAAAAATATGGCTAAAACTGTTGGCAAAACGGTTATAATCAGTCGCTGGCATGACAGCCACGTCCGCACGCACGCTATCAAGCAAATCCAAAATTCCTTGATAATCAACCGCTTGCGATTGAGAATGCAACAACAAATCAAACAAGGCAAATTCCAACTGACGTAACGTCTGCATACCGCTTTGGAAATTTTTGGCACTTAACATGGCTTGGAGCATCTCATTTGGCAAGGTTTCGCCTGTATCCACATGACCACTAATCAACGCAATGCCGTCCTTGTGCCACGCCCAATTTTCCATAAATTGACTTGGCAATTCCACAGCGTCCCATTCCACGCCATTGACCCCAGCCACGTCCGAAATGCTGATTTCTGTCAAAAGATGATGCAAACCATGCCCAAACTCATGGAATAATGTCAAGACTTCATCATGGGTTAAAAGGCTTGGTTTACCGTCAACGGCGGGGGAAAAATTACCCACCATAAAGCACACAGGCAACTGATGATATGCACCGTCCGCACTTTGATAACGAGCTTGAAAACCGCTCATCCATGCACCGCCACGCTTGCCTGTGCGAGCGTAAAGGTCAAAATAAAAACCGCCAAGCAATTGTTCATATTCATCAAACAACTGATAAAAACGCACCTCATCATGCCAACGTTCCACGTCTTGCGTTTTTTCTACAATGTTAACACCGTACAAACGTTGAACAATTTCAAACAAACCGTCAATCACTTTTGGCAGAGGAAAATACGGACGAACCGCTTCTTGCGACAGATTAAACTTGCGTTCACGCACTTTTTCCGCCAAATATGCCGTATCCCAAGGCTTTAACTCATCAATATCAAACGCCAAGCCTTCAGTTTGCAAGGTTTTCACATCGGCTTTGGCGTAAGGCGTGGCTTTATTTGCCAAATCTCGCAAAAATTTTTCCACCGTTGCCACATCGTCCGCCATTTTTGTGGCAAGCGATACTTCAGCATAATTGTCAAAACCCAAAATTTTGGCTTTTTGCTCACGTTTTGCCAAAATTTGTACCATAATATTGGCATTGTTAAATTCGGTTTGCTCACTTTTTTCTGATGCACGAGTAACGTACGCTCGGTACAATTTTTCACGCAAATCCCTATCGTCCGCATAAGTCATGACCGCCAAATATACAGGAATATCAAGCGTTGCAACGTATAAAGTTGCTGTTGATTGGTTAAATTTTGTACGGTAACGTTCGCCTGCATCTTTGAGCATAGCAAGGGCGGATTGTGGCAAACCGCTTAATTGACTTTCAACCAAAGGTAAAAAATAACTTTGCGTTGCGTCTAATAAATTGTCCGAAAATTTTGCCGATAAAGTAGATAATTCACTGGATAATTTGGCAAATTCCGCCTTTTTATCATCAGCCAATGCCACTCCAGACAATTCAAAACCTTGTAAAGATAAAGTTAAAGCACGCTTGCGAGCAGGGTCAAGTTTTTCAAAAAAATCTTGATTATCAATTACTTGACGATAACGGCTAAACAAAATTTGATGTTGCCCAACTTGCGTGCCGTAATCAGAAATTTTTGGCAGAAGGCTATGATGTAACTCACGGATCTCATCTGTGCTAACCACGCTGTTCAAATGCGACAGTAAGCCCCAACTGCGGTCTAACGCAATATTAACGTGTTCAAAAGCGGTAATATCATTCAACGCTTGTTCAGCAGTTTCGCAAGTTTTTTCATTATTTTGTTTTTCTTCGTCAAGCATTGCCAAAAATGCCAAACCATTGTCCAACGCATCTGTGATATGTTGTTGTAATTGTTCAAGTTTTAATTGGTTAAAATTGACGAGATGTAAATTTTTTTCATTGTTGTGTGGCATAAAATTTTCCTAGTTTTTAACAAGTTATAAATGGTTATCACTTTAACAAAAACTGCTAAAAACTGCAAATATTAACGGTTTTTTACAGGATTTTTTGGCAAAATATTTTACAATGAGTGTAAAATTTTTTAAAAATTTGGTTGTCAAAAATGTCAAACAACGAACAAAAATTAACCATTACGAGCTACAACATTCACAAAGGTATGTCGCCTTTTAACCGTCAAGTTATCATTGAACCGATTGCTAAAGCCTTGAAAAATCTCAATTCCGACATTTATTGCCTACAAGAAGTTCAAGGGCAAAATCTCAAACGTACGGTAAAATTTGCCGAATTTCCACAGCAATCGCAGTCCGAATGGTTTGGCGAATATTTGGCGGTGTCGCACGAATACGGCAAAAATTGTGAATATCCACACGGACATCATGGCAATGCGGTGCTAAGCCGTTTTCCGCTTGACCCCAAGCACAATGTCAATATTACGGTGAACCGATTGGAAAAAAGGGGCGTTTTACATTGTGAAATTTTGCCGAGTGATTGGCACACGCCTGTTACTGTGTTAAACGCCCATTTAAACTTGTTAGAAAAAGATAGAACCAAACAATATCAAGCGATTAGCGGCTATGTAAACGAGCAGATTAACCCAACTATGCCGTTGATTTTGGCAGGGGATTTTAACGATTGGCAACAAGTTTCTTGTGATAAATTGGCAAAAAATTTGGGATTTACCGAAGCATTTCGTGCTTGTCATGACAGACTTTTGCCGACTTTTCCTGCAAGATTGCCTGTGTTAAGTTTGGATAGAATTTATGTAAAAAATTTGACGGTAAAAAATGCGTGGGTAAACAATAGCCCAATTTTTCGGCAATTATCTGACCATTTACCCATTTCTGCAGAACTTATATTGACTTGATTTTATTAAAACAAAATTAACTTTAAATTAACTTAACCAAGCCAATTTTAACGAAAATGCAATGACAAAAGGTGAAATAATCACCGCAAAAATACTGCCTGCCAATAATAACGCCAAAATCGGCAAGCCGTTCATGCCTGTGGCAAACAAATCCACCGCACCTGTGGCAAAAATCAACACAGGCAACTGCATGGGTAACGCAATTAAAGGCACAAGCACCGCACCATTTTTTAACGACAAGGTCAAACTACTAGCAATCGCTGACAAACACAACAAAATCGGACTGCCAACCATGATAGACACACTTAAAATCGCCGTTTCGTTCACTGTCAAACCAAATAATGGCATTGCCAAAAATGCTAAAATCGCCACCATACCCGCACTGGTTAGCCAATGCACTACCAACCGCACCCATACCCATAACGGCAAAGACGCACGAGAAACCACCAGTTGAGCCAATGTGCCATTATCCAATGCAGGGCGAAACATATTTTCCATACCCATCAACAATGACAATAAACCTGCAATCCATACCGCTGGCACACCCAACTGGTGTAACAACTTTGCTTCAGTCCCTATCGCCAACGGAAACAAAGTGATTATCATCAAAAATAACACCAACGGATACAGCCATTGCACCTTATTTTGTTGGCGAATTTGCCATTCACGTCGCCACAAAGTTGAAAAATCCACCGTCATTAACTCATTTTCTTTACGCATGATTTTCACAATTATACCATAAATTCGGTCAAATTTAGCTGTCTATTTGCCACAGAAACAGGCTGATGACTGGTTAATAACACTGTACCGCCTTGATTGACAAAATCTTGCATGATTTTTTCAATTTTATCAATGGTTTGCACGTCCAAAGCCGTCAAAGGCTCATCTAACAGCCAAAACGAGAAATCATTGACATACTTTAATCCAAACCACAACCGAGCCAAACCAACACGCCGAATTTGTCCTGCGGACAATTGATAACAAAAAATATCTTCATAACCTGACAAACCGACCCAATTTAACGCATCAGCCAACTCATTATCTGTGGGTTTAATGCCATAAAGCCCCAGTAAAAATTTTAAATTTTGTTCAACAGTCAATTGTAAATGAATACCCACTTGGTGTGAAATGTACAATGGCTGAACAGGTAACTGCTCAACACCTTGCCAAAAAACTTGACCAGTTAAAATAGGAATTAATCCTGCCAATTGCATGATAAATGTGGTCTTTCCCATACCATTTTCACCAATCAAATGACAAATATCACCTTGTGATAAGGACAAATCCACTGCTTGACATAAAGGAAAATCGCCACGTTCAACGGTGATATTTTCACATTTTAACATAATATATTTATCCAATTTGGCTATTCCATCACTCTGACTTTAGTTTCAATAAACGCAATTTCATCATCGCTTAACCCATATTTGGCATAAAGCTGTTTATCAATCTCAGCAATGGATTGGGACCAATCAATATCGGAATTTTCGGTAAAGTCTTGTAGGGGGACTTTTGCCCATTTTTCTTTGGTATTATCCTGAGTGATTTTAAGTACGCCCAACATTGTCCGTACGAATTTACTTTTGACATATTTTAAGCAATTTTCCGCTTCCAAACGATTGTCAAAACAACCAATAGCTACAAAGGTTTCGGTATACCCGATTAGGGGTGTGCTTAGAACTTCACCAATTGCCCCAGAACCGTTGGCTTTGGGTAAAATGACCTTAAAAGCCCCCAAATTTTCAGGCTCGCTTAGATAAGCTCTATAAAGCCATTTGAAGCATCTTTCATTTTCAAATCTTCCTAAAATTTGAATATATTCCAACCCATCATTGGGTTTTTCATCGGTAAATAAATGTGGTAATTTCACAAACGCATTGGAAGCAATTCGTCTATCTGAAATTTGTTCCATATCTTTTGGATAATCTCTATAAATTTTATCCGAATAACGATATTGTCCACGATTGGTAACAATTTCATCTAATGTATTTTTCGTTAATTTGCCAACTTTTTGAGAATGGTATTCAATTCATTGAATGTTGTAAATGTACCAATCGCCCCAAACTCCTGATGTATATCACGACATAAAATCGCAATACCACCTTTAATATCAGTATTGGCAAAAACATTTTCGGATTTTTGTTCAAAATAAACCACTTTGATATGCTTATCATTAAGCATTTTTTCATTCCAATTTTTATCCGTACTTCCCGCATTAAATAAAAATCTTGCAGGTGAAATTAAACAATATTTATCTGAACATTGCTCTGCTAATTGATAAAAATGATGATAAACAGGTGTGTCTTTTGTACTTTCGCCTTTAGCACCTTCTTGATAAGGCGGATTGCCCACCACAACATCAAATTTCATTGTTTTCCCAAAAATTTTAGTTAATTTTTCATTAAAATCCAATTCGCCTTTGGCATATGGTGTGGTATCCAAATGCACAATATGGCTATGGTCAAACTCACCAGCCTTATCCAATCCCAAAATAAAGTTTTTGGCAATGTGATAAATGATTTCGCTGGGGGCAAAACCATAGATTTGATTGGCAAAAATGTGTTTGAGCCTTGCTTTATCATCAGGAATATGATTTTTTAAACCTTGATACAAGCGTTTGACAATCTCGGTAATATACAACCCTGATTTCATATACAAATCGGCAAATGTAATATTAGGATTGCTAAAAATATCAGGATTTTCGCTTTCAAATTTGTCCATCATCATTTTTACCACCCATTTTGGTGTAAAAATCTGATTGGTTTTTTGTGGAGGAATATAATCAAAAATGTCTTCGCTTTGATTTTCATCAAAATAGTTGGCTAATGCTTGGCGTTTATTCAAAAACTCTTGCACAGAAGTATCAAACACCTGTTCATCAAAAAGTTGATGTTTGTCTCGCAAAATGCGAAATTGGTCAAGCGTAATGCCTGTTACTTCTTTAAATACTTGATTATCAATATGCGTATCAAAATTTGCCAAAGTGGTGTGTTCATTACCATATGCCATCAAAAAAGACGGAATGGTACGGCTAAACCCTCGTAAATGCCCACGAATGTCATCTTCCACTTTATCTTGCTTATTTTGCTCGGCTTTTTGCAAAATAGTAGCGGTGGATTGCTCGGTAAATTGTGCCGCTTGGGTGCTGACGGTTTGGCTTAGTTTTTCTTGCAAATTTTGATGAATGAGTTGTGTTTTTCGCTCATACTCATTTTGGATTTGCTGTTTTCATCATCGGTTTTGGCAATTTTAAGTTGTTTTTCAAACTCATTTTTGGCGGTGTTTTGCTCAATTTTGCTTTGCTCTTGAAGTTTTTGCACTTCATGGGCGATGATTTTGCTTTGTTCCTTCACCACTTTTGCGGCAAATTTTTCACTTACGCCTATTTCTTTTGCCAAATCTTTAAAGGTACTTTGCGTATTTTGTGTTAAGACATCGGTTAATTGAGTTGCCAAATTTTGATTATCTAAATTTGCTGTATGAATAATATCGTGCGTGGCGGTTTTAATATCACCATACACTTTTTCGCCAAAACGAGCGTTATTGGTATTTACCACGATTTCATTATCAACCAACGCCTTGCCATTTTCATCTAATTGAACGCCTTTTGTATCAATCGGGGAGTGGGTTTTGTTGGGTGTGATTTTGCCTTCCTCAACAGGATTGAGTTGTTCCAAAATTTGACGAATTTCTTCATTGTTTGCCCCAAAAATCCGCCCCACATTTTGAAATAACAAATTGCTCAAAAAGCCTTTTTTGACCACCTCATTGGCTTTAATCATTTTGGGAATGGTTAAAACTTGATTGACATCAAGCTCTACCATTTTGCCTTCACTGTCTTCGGCAATCACAGGAAAAAAGTTCAATAATTCACGAATATTGTCTTCACGATTGCTACTTGTACCGCCACCGCCTTGCGTGTTTTTGGACAAATTATTGGCAAATTCATCATAAATAATCAGCGTGCGTTCAGGTGCAAAATCAAAGACATAGGCATTTTTCTTTTGATAAACTTGCCCATTTTGTTCATATTGCCACGCATTTTGCACCCGAAAAGCTGTTTGCATATACAAAGCAGGCGATTTGACATTAGACAACATCAAAACGGCTGTCCATTCAGGCACAGTAATACCTGTCGTTAATTGCCCAACCGATAGCGTAATGGTTTTATCGTGATTTTGAATGGCTTGTTTAACACGGTCTAATGCCTTACCTGTTAATTCATTGTCATTATTGACATTACCCACCGCTTGAATGATTTTGTAATGTTCAAATACTGGGTGTTTTTCTAATAATTTGGCTAAGGCTTTTGCACTATCAATTCTATCTAATAACCAAAATGAATGTTTAATTTCATCTCTTAATTCTTTGGTAGAAAATGGATATTTTTCATTTTGACTTAATGTATTAAGCCATTTTTCCACTTCTTTTTTGCGGATAAAATGCCCTTTATCATCGGTGGCAAAAAACTCATTTAAATCAAACGCAAAATCCCTATTTTCGCCATCAATATCCGCCCCTTGACCGACTTTATCGCTTATCATTTGGCTCATTTGATAGCTGAACAAATTTAAAGTTGGCAAAGTGGCATAAGGATTATGCCCTTCGCCTTGCCATTGTAATTTGGCTTTTTGTTCATCGGCATAAGTCCAGTTGTAGATTTCATCTTGGGCAAACTGTCCACCTGCCAATGCTTTAAAGGGTGTTCCCGACAAATGCAAGGTAAAATCACGATTGATTTGTTCAAATGCCAAATCTGTTTTAAAGGTATCCACCCCTTCGTGGGCTTCATCAATCACGAGTAAATCCCATTTTAATGATTTAACCCATTCTAATTTATGAAATTTTCCCCCAAAACAAATTGCCCCTTTTAAATCTTGCAGCGAAATAAAGGCAATCATTTGTTTTTTGCCATTGGGTTTACTTATTTGGTCAAGAAATTCATCACGAGTTAAAACAGGGCGTTCTTTTAGGGTATCCGCCGTTGAAACAAACGCAAAATCGCTTTGCCATGCAATGAATTTTTCAAAATCATCAAACCAAGAATGGGCAATAGCTGGGCGATTGGTAACAATCAAAACCGCTTTGGCATTTAACTTTCTGATTAAATCATAAGTGGTTAAAGTTTTGCCAAATCGGGGTTTGGCATTCCACAAAAATTCGCCATTTGGATTATTTTGAAAATATGCCAAAGTTTGATTAACGGCTTCCGATTGTTCCTGCCGTAATTGATATTCTAATTGTTTGCTTGCTTGATTAAAATTTTGGGCAATAAAATCATTAAAATCCACCAAACTTTGCTTGGGTGTACCATTATAAAAAAACCATTCGGTATTGTGCTTGTTTTCTATCTGTTTGTGTTTTCTTAAATAATGATGCAATTGGTGGTCGCTAAAAATGCGATTATCGGCAAATCGTGCTATTTTGTACCACAGTAAGTCATACGCCAAATCTACCGTACCCACCTGCTCTTTAATGCGTATATTGACATCTTCGCGTTCGGTGTAGCCGATTTTTATCCAGCCTTCTTTGCTTTTGACATCTGGCAAAATGTAAGCATAAATTTGTGGATAAATGGGTTTACTGGTATTGATTTTGGTTTTATCGATTTGATGATTCACGATGTTATCTCCATAAAATTAACCAATTTTCCTGTTTGCCAATCTTTGATTTTGACAAGAATACCTGCTGATTTAATCACTGTTTTTATTTCCTTATCATTAAATAAATCGGCTGGCTGAATAATGATTTTTTCAATTTGTGATAAAGGAATGGTGCAAGTCAATCCGTCCATTTGAAAAATGTTATAACTGATGATTTGGGCGATTTGTTGTAATAACTCAAATTTTGGCTGACATCGCCATTTATCAAAATAAAAATCGCAATAGGTCAATAATAGATTTTCTCGTGCCAATAATAAAGAATCACCATTCCATTCAAATCCATAGCTTGCTTGATAGGCTTTTTTAGCCCAATATTGCCATTGTTTTGGATTATCAATTTCTTGATTGATTCGCCTTAATTTTCTATCCAAAAATCCTGCTCGCTCATTCAATTCAATCAATTCACCTGTTGCCATTTCATAGCGATTGGCAAGATAAGGGGCTTCACCACAAGTGATTTCAAGCCAAGTTCTCCCAATATAGGTTTTTAAATCATCATCTTAAAATTCTCGTCCAAAGCATCGTTTTGTTTTTTGACAATCCAACTGGGGGTAAAAACCTCTGCCTTAGATTTGGTGCGTTCTTTTTGTTGTGCTTTGGATTTTAAAGCTCTGGGAATAATTAAATTCCCCTGATTGCCTGTAATCAAATCAGGGGTGATGGGGCAAGTTTCTCCATACTTTTTACCAAGCCCAATATAATTGTCATTTGCCCAAATAATATTCTTTTTCTTTTTACTGTAAAAAGAAGTGGTTCGGTCTTTTAACAAAATTTCTAAAATTTCTGGCAAAAATTGATATAAAGAATTTTCGGAAATATTGGCAACGCTAAAATCAATATCAAACATTGGATTATCTAATAACAAGGGTCTTTCACCAAGGGATAACAAACTTATTTGAGAGATGTTAAGCATAATATCTATTAGTAAAAAATGGATTATATTCTAACATAATAAAATGTGATAATCTATTGAAAAAGCCCCCCACCTTTTGGGTGGGGGCTTAGGATATAAGGAGCTGACGATGACCTACTTTCACATGGAGAACCACACTATCATTGGCGTATTGTTGTTTCACTTCTGAGTTCGGGAAGGGATCAGGTGGGACCAACAAGCTATAATCGTCAGCAAAAGGGGATAGAGGAATGGTCTGATATACTTATATCATATAAGATATTAAGTAAAGCAAATAAAATTGAACTAAATCAAGGTGATATAAAATCAGAATAACTAACAACACACTTAAGCGTTGTATAGTCAAGCCAAACGAGCAATTAGTATTGGTTAGCTACACATGTCACCATGCTTCCACACCCAACCTATCAACGTCGTAGTCTACAACGGCTCTTTAGGGAAATCTAATCTTAAGGTGGGCTTCCCGCTTAGATGCTTTCAGCGGTTATCCCATCCGAACATAGCTACTCGGCAATGCGACTGGCGTCACAACCGAAACACCAGAGGTTCGTCCACTCTGGTCCTCTCGTACTAGGAGCAGATCCTCTCAAATTTCCAACGCCCACGGTAGATAGGGACCGAACTGTCTCACGACGTTCTAAACCCAGCTCGCGTACCTCTTTAAATGGCGAACAGCCATACCCTTGGGACCTACTTCAGCCCCAGGATGTGATGAGCCGACATCGAGGTGCCAAACACCGCCGTCGATATGAACTCTTGGGCGGTATCAGCCTGTTATCCCCGGAGTACCTTTTTATCCGTTGAGCGATGGCCCTTCCATTCAGAACCACCGGATCACTATGACCTACTTTCGTACCTGCTCGACTTGTCTGTCTCGCAGTTAAGCTTGCTTATACCATTGCACTAACCTCACGATGTCCGACCGTGATTAGC
>CAKMOY010000105.1 GCA_927911235.1 uncultured Moraxella sp. | reverse complement strand
GCACAAAGTAAGGCGAGCGTTTAGAAAAACGTGTTGCTTTTCTAAAAGTATGTTTTATCATAAGAAAGTTTTTGATTTGGCTTTCTTTGATATTCACTTTGGCATTGTTTAGTTTTACAGCACACTTTTCAGGACACTACCATAAATTTTATCAATCTAAACCCTACAAGGAGCAAATCATGTCAAAACAAGGAGCGACCCCAAAAGAGCCGTCAAACAGTATGGCAACCTTTGCAAAAATCTTGGTGGGGTTTTTGATTGCGGTATTGGTTGGGCTGTTTTTGTATTTGTTAAATCCATCGGACAAAAAGCCAAACGTTGTAGCTGATGACATCGTCAAACCCAAACAGACCCAAACCGAACAGCCCGAATACGACTTTTATGAACTGCTACCAGAGCAACAAGTCACAGGCGTGCCGACAAAGCCGATTGCCAGTCAAATCGCACCATCAACCAAACCTGATGCGGTAGTAACAGGCAAACAACAAGCCAAATCCCAAAAAACAGACGACAATAAAACTGACACCGTCAACACCGATAAAAATCCAAATTCTGCCGAAACTGACAATCCAATGATGGCAGATGTGGCGATTGAAAATCCCACGGATAATCCAATTTTATCCAACAAAAGTCAGCTAGAAATACAAACCAGTAAAAAAGTCGTGATTGTGAATAGCGAACCGTCAAAAACGTATATTTTGCAGATTAACAGCTTTGATAATGCGGACGAAGCCGATACACGCCGAGCCGAAGTGTTGATGGCAGGGGTAGATGCCCAGATTGTCAAAAAACGTTTGGACGATGGCAGTATGCTTTATCAAGTGATTTCACGACAAATGCCGAATAATGAAATGGCAACCCAAGCCCAACGTCGATTACAAAACAGTGGCATTGACTCATTGATTGTGGAACAGCGTAGAAAATAATAAAAAAACCGATAGCAATTATCGGTTTTTTTATGGCTTAATGGTTTACAAATTTTAAAAAAAGTTTATAAACCTTGATAATATTCTTTTAAAATCGCTAAAACTTCTGGACGGCTAAAGGTGTCTGGCACGTCTTCGCCATTGCTAAGGGCGGTGCGTAGTTTTGTGCCAGAGATTTTAACGTGATTGCTCTCGTCATGTGGACAGGTTTTGGTGCTTGCCATGCCGTTACACGCTGTGCAATAAAACGTCCAGTCAATTTTTAAAGGTTTGGTCAAAAGAGCGTCTTTTGGCAAGGTGTCAAAGATTTTTTGTGCATCAAACGCCCCATAATAATCGCCCACGCCTGCATGGTCTCGCCCCACAATCAAATAACTACAGCCATAATTTTGGCGGAACAGGGCATGAAGTAGGGCTTCTTTTGGGCCTGCGTAACGCATATCAAGCGGATAGCCTGCTTGTATCACGGTGTCTTTTTTAAAGTAATTGTCAATAAGCGTGGCAATGGCTTTTTGGCGGACGCTTGCAGGAATGTCGCCAGCTTTTAGCTTGCCAAGTAATGAGTGAATCATCACACCATCAGTAATTTCTAGGGCGATTTTGGCAAGATATTCATGCGAGCGGTGCATCGGATTGCGAGTTTGGAACGCTGAGATGGTTTTCCAGCCTTTTTGTTTAAACAAGGCACGAGTTTGGGCAGGGGTTTTGTAAATCTCTGGATAATCTTTGACAAATTCGCCTTGACTAAACACTTGCACTTTGCCACCGATATACACTTCACCGTTATCCAACACTTGTTTAACACCAACGTGGGCAGTGTCGTCCGTGCCAAAGACTTGACGGCATTCGTGGGCTTTGTTTGGCGTAAAAATACTGCTAACGGTGATTGTTCCCATCAATTCATCACCATCATCGGCATGAGAATAAAGGGCAAGCGTATCGCCAAGTTTAATGGTGTCGGCTGTGGCTTTATCTACGCTTAGAGTAATTGGAATCGGAAAAATACGCCTTGATAGTCGCCGTCCACACCGCCTTGCGTTAAGGTCATGTTGTCCACCACGCCTTGATAATCGGTTTCGCCCATAAAGCCATCAAGCGGTGTAAATCCGCCAATGCCTAGCATAATCAAATCGCCACGCTCACGAGATGACAAGGTGATTTTTGGCAAAGTTTTGGCGGTGCTAATGGCATTGGCAAGCTCATTGCCTGTTAGGGCAAGGGGTTTTAAAACAGGACTGCCGTGCGGTGGCACAAGTTCGGTATAAATGTCGTCATTGCTAAAAATGTTGGCGTTGGTTTGGCTCATAATTTTTCCTACTGTTTTTTTGCTTAAAGTTTTTTTGCTTAAAATTGGTGAGTATAGGCTAATCTATTTTTTTTAAAAATACCTATGCAGTAAACGCCTTTTTATATGCCGTTATAGAATTTAGAGATATAAAAAATTGGCATTAACATAATAAGCAATTTTTAGCCAAATCGCCATAAAAAAATATTAGGATTTATCATGTACGTATATTCTTATGCCGACCAAGCATTGGTCAATGAACGAGTGGCTCAGTTTCGCCACCAAACTGAGCGTTTTTTGGCAGGGCAGTTGCCAGAAGAGCAGTTTTTGCCCTTGCGATTACAAAACGGCTTATACATTCAACGCCATGCCCCCATGCTCCGTATTGCCATTCCTTATGGATTGCTTGCAAGTTATCAACTTCGCACGCTTGCCAACATTGCCACCGATTTTGACCGTGGTTATGGGCATTTTACCACTCGCACTAACATGCAGTTAAATTGGGTAAAATTAGAAGACGTGCCAGACATTTTGCAAGTGCTTGCCGACAACCAAATGCACGCCATTCAAACATCTGGCAATTGCATTCGCAACACCACTACCGACCCTTATGCGGGCATTCATGCTGATGAAATTGCTGACCCACGTCCGTATTGTGAAATTATCCGTCAATGGAGTACCTTTCACCCAGAATTTGCCTATTTGCCACGCAAATTTAAAATTGCGGTGATTGGCACAACTGCCGACCGTGCCGCCACGCAAGTGCATGATATTGGGCTACATATTGTCAAAAATGACGCAGGTGAAATTGGTTTTGAAGTGATTGTAGGCGGTGGGCTAGGGCGTACGCCGATGATTGGCAAGGTGATTAACGAATTTTTGCCAAGAGAGCATCTGCTAAGTTATCTTGATGCGATTTTGCGTGTGTATAACTTGCAAGGCAGACGTGATAACAAATTTAAAGCCCGTATCAAAATTTTGGTGGAAAGTGTTGGTAAAGAAGAATTTGCACGGCTTGTTGATGAAGAATGGCAATACAGCAAAGATGGCGATTTGACCTTGAGTGATGAACATTTTGCCAAAGCCGAAAGTTATTTTACCGAGCCAAACTATCAAAAATTTGACGTGCTTGCTGTCAATGGCGAATTACAAAAACAACTGGATAAGGACAAAGATTTTGCCGACTGGTACAAGCATAACACCCAAGCCCACAAAATTGGCGGTTATAAAGCGGTGATTTTGTCGCTAAAAGCTGGCGTAGTTACCCAAAATGGCGTGTCAAAATACATACCAGCTGGCGATTTAACCAGTGAACAAATGCTGGTACTTGCGGACTTGGCGGACGAGTATAGCTTTGGTGAAATTCGCATTACTCATCAGCAAAATATGGTATTGGGCGATGTGGAAATTGGCAAATTATATGATGTTTGGCAAGCCTTACAAAAAATCGGCTTGGCGCGTGCCAATATCGGCACGCTGACTGACATGATTGTCTGCCCTGGCTTTGACTACTGTGCGTTGGCGAATGCGACCACGCACAACATTGCCGAGTCCATTGAACGTAAGTTTGACGATTTGGATTATTTGTACGATTTGGGCGAGATTCGGCTCAATATGTCAGGCTGTATGAACGCCTGTGCGCACCACCATGTGGGCGATATTGGCATTTTGGGCGTGGACAAAAAAGGCGAGCATTGGTATCAAATCAGCCTTGGCGGTAGCTCTGGCAGTGATGCCAAATTGGGCGATATTTTGGGCAAAGCCGTCCCTGCCGATGAAGTGGCAAACACCATCGCCACTATCATGACAGTGTACAAAAACGAGCGTCAAGACAATGGCGATGAGCCAGAAAGCTTTGGTGAGATGCTGAAACGAGTAGGGATTGCACCGTTCAAATCAGCGGTTTATGGGGGTTAAGCATGAACATTATTTTTGCCAATAAAAATGGCGACAGTTATCAAAAATCAAGCCAAATTTATCTCATTGCAAATACCGAGCCAACTGCCGATAACAATGCGTGGGCGGGATTTGAGCCAAATTTTATCAGCACAAGCCAAGCCCAAACGCTTGTGAAAGATGACAATACGTTGGTGTTAAATGTGCTAAGTGATGAGATTGACGGCAATGCCAATGGTTTGTTATTAACCGCTGACGACAGTTTTGCTCAAGTGCAAACAGTTTTACAAACGCATCAATGGCAAACGCTTTGCCAAACATTGTCATTTATCAAAAAGTGTTTAGTGATGGGCGAGTGTTTAGTTTAATTCGTCAATTACGCAAGCATGGCTTTGATGGCAATATTTTTATCGCTGGTAATTTTGGACACGACCAAACCGCTTATTTTAGTAATGCAGGCGTGTCGGCATTTGTCGTGGCAGATGATGATGTTGCCTTAGCCCAAATTGTGCTAAAAACACTAAACGACTTAGCGTCCGCCCATCATGGCACATCGGTAAACAGTTTGCCAATGTTTCGTCAATTTTCAAATTTATTTTAAAAATCGTAACCGTAGGGGCGTAATGCTTACGCCCAATCAATTTTTCAAAACAGGAGACAGTCATGTCAAAAACCATCGTAACCGAGCAAAACCTTGCCGAATACAACGCCAAACTTCAAGGCAAATCGCCAAAAGAGATTGTGGAATGGGCATTATCCATCGCCAAAAACCCAATCATCACCACCAATTTTCGCCCATTTGAAGCGTCTATTTTGCACCTTGTCAGCGGTGTTAAACCTGACATCACGGTGCTGTTTGTGGACAGTGGTTATAACACCGTGCAAACCTACCAACACGCCCAAAAATCATCAAAGATTTAAACCTATCGGTCAAAACCTTTATCCCTGCCCAAACTCGTGCCTTTCGTGATGTGGCAATGAACGGCATTCCAGATGTGGACAGCGATTTGCATGGCGAATTTACCGAGCAGGTCAAACTTGAGCCGTTTCGCCGAGCCTTAGCCGAGCTTGCCCCAGACGTGTGGTTTAACGCCATTCGAAAAGACCAAACCGAGTTTCGTGGGGCGTTGGACGTGCTGTCTTTGTCAAAAGATGGCGTGCTAAAAGTTGCGCCGCTGTTTAACGCTACCGCAGACGAGCTGGACGCTTATCAAAAAGATAACGGCTTGCCAACCCTTGCCGAGTATGGCGAAGATGATTATTTTGACCCAACCAAAGCCCTTGCCCACCGTGAATGCGGTTTGCATACGCAAATTTGATTTACCGTAGGGGCTTATTGCATAAGCCCTTTTGACCCATGTTCAATATTTTATTTTAAAATGATTGAAAAGTTGTAAAAAGGAAACTCATGAACACCTTGCCCTTATTTTTTAATTTGACCAATAAAGACGTGCTTATTGTTGGCGGTGGCGATGTCGCTTATCGTAAGGCAAGCCTTGTCATGTTGGCAAGGGCAAGGGTATTTGTGGTGGCAAAATCCGTTGATGAGAAGTTTTTTGAACTTTTACCAAGCGAGCAGATTTTGCAAAAAAGCTATGATAAGGAGGATTTAGCCCTTGCCAATTTTGCCATCATCATTGTGGCAACGGACGACAACGCCTTAAACCGCCAAATTTATACAGATGCTCACGCCAAACATATCCCTGTCAATGTAGTGGATACCCCAGAGCTTTGCGATTTTATTTTTCCTGCCATTGTCGATAGAAGTCCTTTGGTTATTGGCATAACGAGTAACGGCAAAGCCCCTGTGTTAGCAAGGCTTGTGCGTGCCAAAATTGAGAGTATGTTACCGCAAAACTTAAGCCACATTGCCAAAGTGGCAGGGGAATTTCGCCAAACGGTCAAAGAGAAATTGCCAAATATGAATTTAAGACGCAAATTTTGGGAAAAAATCTTTGCCGATAGTCTAAACGAAACAGCGGTAAACCCACGTTTAAACAACGCCACAACGCACGGCAAGCAAGCATTGACGGCTGATGATTTGGCGGTCGCTTTGGCGGATTTTGAACAAAATTTAACCGGTACGCACACAGGCGAAGTCTATATCGTTGGTGCAGGGGCAGGTGGGGCAGATTTGCTGACTTTTAAAGCCTTGCGTCTCATGCAACAAGCCGATATCGTGCTGTATGATGCCCTTGTGCCACAAGAGATTGTGGATTTGTGTCGCCGTGATAGCGATAAAATTTTTGTGGGCAAAAAACGCAGTAACCACACCAAAACCCAAGACGAGATTAATGAACTGCTTGTGTTTCATGCCAAAGCGGGTAAGCGAGTGTTACGCCTAAAAGGGGGCGACCCGTTTATTTTTGGGCGTGGCGGTGAAGAAATGCTGGCGTGCCGTCAAGCAGGCGTGCCGTATCAAGTGGTGAGTGGCATCACGTCTGCTTTGGCGGCATCAAATGGGGCAGGCATTCCGCTTACTCATCGTGGCGTGGCAACGTCTGTGCGGTTTTTGACAGCGTGTTATCAAAGCGATGAATATCTTGATGAGCTAAAAAGTCCATACCACAAGGACGAAACGTTGGTGTTTTATATGGGGCTACACGCCTTAGCACCGCTTTGCCAAAACCTTGTAAAGGCAGACGTACCACAGCATACGCCTGTTGCCATTGTGTCTAATGCAGGGCGAGAAAATCAGCAGGTTTTGACAGGCACGCTTGATGATATTGTTGCAAAGCAAGCGGTCGCTCAATTACCTGCCCCTGCGGTGATTATTGTTGGGGAAGTGGTGGCTTTATATGGTGCTTAAATCCAAAAATGTTCCACGTGGAACATTTTTTTTGGAAGTTTTTTACATGAACACTACATTTGATAAATTTTTGCAACGCATAGCCTAATGACGAAAAGCGGTTTTGGGTGTAAACTTTATGCAAACTCATTTGTAAAATTTGTAAAAAAGGAAAACCATCATGGCAAAATCAAGTAAAACTTCCAAAAACCGCAAAAACTGCAAAACCCAAAAAATCCACTTTAAAATTAAAAAACAAAGCCTTGTTAAAACAAGCCTGTTTTATCAATAATGACTGGAAAACTGCCAAAACAGGCGAGATGATAGATGTCGTCAATCCCTTTGACGGTAGCCTTGTCGGACAAGTACCGAGCCTATCCAAAGCCGAAGTCAAAAAAGCCGTTACCCATTCACAAAAAGCCCAAAAAGACTGGGCGAAAAAAACCGCCTTTCACCGTGCTGAATTGCTCCACAAATGGGCGGATTTGATTGAACAAAACAAACAAGACCTTGCCATCATCATGACTGCCGAGCAGGGCAAACCCATCAAAGAATCGCTTGGCGAGATTGATTATGCCAATAGCTATATCCGATTTTTTGCCGAAGAGGGCAAGCGAGTGTACGGCGACACCTTGCCAAATGACAAAGACGACTTGCGTTATGTCGTGCTAAAACAGCCTGTGGGCGTGTGTGCTTCGGTGACACCGTGGAATTTTCCGTCCGCCATGATTACTCGTAAAGTCGCCCCAGCCTTGGCGGTCGGCTGTAGCATGATTGTTAAACCTGCCACCCAAACGCCTTTTTCGGCATTGGCATTGGGCGAATTGGCATTGCAAGCGGGCTTCCCTAAAGGATTATTGCAAATCGTTACTGGCAAATCGGACGTGGTCGGTGGGGTTTTGACTAGCGATGAACGCATTGCCAAATTTTCATTCACAGGCTCAACCGAAGTTGGGCGAAAGCTGATGGCACAATGTGCAGAAACTGTCAAAAAAATGTCTATGGAATTGGGTGGAAATGCCCCATTTATCATTTTTGACGATGCCGATTTGCAAAAAGCGTGTGATGGCTTAATTGCATCAAAATACCGCAACGCAGGGCAAACCTGCGTGTGTGCCAACCGCATTTATGTGCAAAACAGCATTAAGGATAAATTTGTAAAACTTTACCAAAAACAAGTTGAACAATTAAAAGTCGGCAACGGCATGAACAAAAACACCGACATTGGTGCGTTGATTAACCAAGATGCGATGAAAAAAGCCCAAAGTCTAATCAAAGATGCCACCGACAAAGGGGCAAAACTTGTAACAGGAGGCAAGGTGCATTCATCATCAAAACTGTGCTTGACCCCTGCAATTTTGGACAATGTTGATGAGAGCATGGCGATGGCAAGCACCGAGATTTTTGCCCCTGTAACTGCCATTTATGGCTTTGATACTGAAGACGAAGTGATACAGCGTGCCAATGATACCATTTTTGGGTTGGCGTGTTATTTTTATACCAATGATTTACAGCGGTCTTGGCGAGTGTCCGAGCAGTTGGAATACGGCATTGTTGGACAAAATACAGGGCTGATTTCTACCGCTGTTGCACCGTTTGGTGGGGTGAAACAGTCAGGTTTTGGGCGTGAGGGTTCAAAATATGGCGTGGAAGAATATTTAACCACCAAATATTGGGCAATCAATGTTGCTGATTAAATTAAATAGAACGTACGCAAAAAAAAGGTTTGTTAAAAAACAAACCTTTTTTTATAAACTTTATTTTACGCGAACACGGTATTTCACCGTTGCCACTTCGTTTAATCCCAAGCCTTCAATGTCCCATTGAACCGCTTTATAAAAATGGGTTGCCACAGGTTGCATAACGCCACCGACGTTGGTTCTTAATGGCAAATACTGAAAATTCACGCCATCAATGCTACCTTTGGCACGATTTGGTGATAAGGTCTCAGTGCTAAGTAGTTCGGTATTCGCAGGGATATCCAGCGTTACAGTCGCATTGCGGATACGCTCTGGGCTGTTGTTCACCACATAGCCACGGTACTCAATCACATTGCCTGATGTCAGTTGGGTTTGGTTGGTGATTGGGCTTAGCACTTCTTGCCCTTGTGCATCCGTTGCCACGACTGAAGCCAAAATACGGGTGTTGAGCTGGGTGTTAGCCGTTGGCATGGCGGTAGGGTTTAAATCGGTGGTGGCAAGCCCTGATGCAGGTAGTACTGCCAATGCTTGAGCCGATACAAGGCTTGCAACGATGCCAAGGCTTGCCAGTGTGCTGTTTTTTGTCAAAGATTTGTTGAATAATTTCATAGAAACTCCAAGATTTATTAAAAAAATTTTTGTTAGCATAACAAAATTTTGGCAAAAACACATCATAAACTTGTTAAAATTGACAGCGTTGTAACAAATAAAAACAGGCGAGCGAAATTTTGTAATATTTTTTTGAAATTTTTAAAATAAAGCTTGTTTTTTTGGCAAAATTTGTTACCTTATTTTTTTTGATAAAAACTAAAAAAAACGCCATGAACCAACACTTATCACCAAATTCTACCAACCTTGAAAATAGCGACCATATTCACTGGTTTCGCCATGTCGCTCCTTATATTAACACGCACCGTAACAAAACCTTTGTGGTGATGTTTGGTGGTGAGGCGGTCAGTCATGCCAATTTTCATGATATGATTTATGATTTTGCGTTGCTTCACAGTTTGGGGATTCGCCTTGTGTTGGTGCATGGTTCTCGTCCGCAGATTGATGGCAATTTGCAACAGGCGGATATCACCACGCCTTTTTATAAAAATTTACGCATTACCCCAAAAACTGCTTTGCCCCATGTGCTAAATGCGGTCGGCTCAATACGGCTACAGATAGAGGCGTTGTTTTGTATGGGCTTGGCAAATTCACCCATGTATGGCTCAAAAATCAACGTGGTGTCGGGCAATTTCGTGACCGCACGTCCTTATGGCGTGCATGATGGCGTGGATTATCAATTCACAGGCGAGGTGCGGAGCATTGACAGCCAAGCGATTGCCAACAGTTTATCACAAGGGCATATCGTGCTGTTAGGCTCAATGGGCTATTCGGCGACAGGCGAGGTGTTTAACCTACTTGCCGAAGAAGTGGCGGTACAAACGGCGATTGCCTTGCAAGCGGATAAATTGATTTTACTTGGCAAAAATGCAGGCGTGTACGATATTAGCCAACATTTGATAAGAGAAATAACCGATAAACAAGCCCAAATTTTGCTAAACGATTTGACAAATGTTAAACAAATGGAAGAAACTGCAAATTTTGAACAGCTAGAAAGCCAGCGTTTTTTACAATCGGCAATCACCGCTTGCCAAAAAAATGTGCCACGCACCCATATTTTATCTTATGCAAAAAAAGGGGCGTTGTTAGAAGAATTGTTTACCCATGACGGTTCAGGCACGTTGATTAGCCAAAGTGCGTATGACGAAATCCGCCCTGCTAGCATTGCCGATATTGGTGGTTTGTTACAATTATTAGAACCATTGGAACAACAAGGGATATTGGTTCGCCGTTCCAAAGAACGCCTTGAAAGTGAGATTGACAAATTTTGTATCATTGAGCGAGATGGCATGGTGATTGGTTGTGGGGCGTTGTATCCGCTACAGGCGGACGTAGGCGAGATTTTTCAAGGTGAAATTGCCTGTATCGCCATTCACCCAAACTATCGGCAGGGCAATCGTGGGGCGGATTTGATAGCATTTTTGCAAAAACAAGCAAAAATCCAGCACATCAGCGAATTGTTCGTTTTGACCACCCGCACCGCCCATTGGTTTATGGAATTAGGCTTTGCCGAAGTCCCTGCTGAACGCTTGCCAAAGGCACGGTTTGCCAATTATAACCACGAACGAAAATCCAAAGTATTGTTAAAAGTGTTAAACCAAAATACCGTCAAAATTTAAAAAGATAAACAAAAATCATGAAATTAACCGCACCAAAACAACGACAAGGCGAATATTTTGAACAATTGGCTTGTGAATTTTTACAACAGCAAGGCTTGGTTTTGGTATGTCAAAATTGGCATTACAAAAATATGGGCGAGTTGGATTTGGTGATGATAGACAACCAAAAACAGTACCCAAAACAGCCCGATTGCCTTGTTATTGTAGAAGTACGACAACGCAAAACCAGTCAATTTGGCACGGCAGACGACAGCATTACCAAAACCAAACAAAAAAAATTAATCAAAACCACGCAAGCCTTTTTGCAATGTTTTCCACAATATCAGGACTTTGACGTGCGGTTTGATGTGGTGAGTTTTGATGGTGTAAATGATGGTAATAAGGGCGAAAAAGCCTTGTTATTACCCAGTTGGCTAAAATCAGCGTTTATTGTCGGTGAATAATTTGCTACAATAAATCAAATTCTAATCTCAACTTAAAATATAAGTCATTAAGTTTATTACCCCCTCCACCTTGCGAAGCAGTGCTTCTCACCTCCAAAGGTGGAGGGAACTCCCCTTCCTATGAGAGGGGCTGGGGGAGGGTGTTGAGAATGAGATAAATTCAAATACACTTTTAAGGAAAATGGTATGTTAAAAAAAATCTGTATTCGCTTTGGCGTTGGTGTCCGCTTTGGGTTTGACAGGGTGCGACAAAATCAAAGCCATGACCCAAAAAACGGTGGCGTGTAACGACCCTGTCGCCTTAGAATTGATTGAAGAACAATTACAAAAAGACATTTTATCCGCCACCAAAAATTATTTGCAATTTAACAATAACAATGTGGATATCGCCTTGATAAAACAGGCGGTCAGCCATTTAAAAGTGAGTGTGGATAACATTGGCAACGGTGAAAAAGATGGCAATAGCAGTAAAAACATCTGTACAGGTGAGCTGATTGTTGGTTTAAACAAATCCATGCTAGAACGTGCCGAAGAGGTGCGTAAAGCCAATGGCGAGTTGCCGATTCAAGATTTTGCCTTTCGCCAAGACATTGAGCTGTTAGGTACACAAGTTCAGCACCAGTTAAAATACAGCACACAGCCGACAGACACCGCCGACAAAGTCAGCGTTGAGCTGATGGACGTGAATAATCTACAAGAATTTATTGCCAAAATCATCGTGGATGCAAGCCAACAAGGGGATTTGTCACCTATTGAAAACACCGCATCAGCAGTCGCCAGTACGACAACGGTGGCTTCAGTGGTCGTTGCATCTGCACCAATGCCAACTGTACCGCAGACACCATCAGCAGTCGGGCCTGCAGGGACAACTGCCGATGACGAAGCAGAACCAGAAATAGACACAGAAGCCATCAGCCAAGCGGAATTGGCAAAAATCAAACGTGAACAGGCAAAAGCCAAAGCCCAAGTGGATTTTAAACGCAAAGAATTTAATGAATTGTGGAATTCTGCCAGTGCCGAAGCCCAAGAGTCTTTGACCGATGACCAAAAACAATGGGTGATTGACCGTGATGCCACCTGTACCGAAGAAGCCCAAGATGCCGAACCCGCTTATCAAGAAACCGTCAGAATGCAATGCGTGGCAAGACTGCTGGGCGAGCGGTATTATGAAGTTAAAGAATATTTTAATAATTATGAATAATACAAAACAACCATGAACAATCAAGGCAACTACCCATGAGCCAAACCGACAAACAGCCAAATTCAGCTAGCCAAGCTGTCGCCACCGCTCAGACGAGTATTTTTAATCTGCCCAATAATCTTACCATTGCACGCATTGTGATGATTCCGTTATTTGTGGCGATTGCGTACTGGCCGCCTGCGATGGGGATTAATCAGCCACCGATTAGCGATAATACCATTGCCAACATTGGTATGTATCACTTTAGCGACAGTCTATTACGGCATTTTTTATTGACGGCGGTGTTTGTGTTGGCGGCGATAACCGATTGGCTAGACGGTTATTTTGCCAGAAAATTAAACTTAAGTTCGGCATTTGGGCGGTTTCTCGACCCTGTGGCGGATAAGTTGATGGTGGCAGCCGCTTTGATTATCCTTGTGCAATGGCACCCTGATATTGTCATGGCGATTTCGGCAATTGTGATTATTTCTCGTGAAATTGCAGTGTCTGCCCTGCGTGAGTGGATGGCAGAACTTGGCAATCGCACCAGTGTGGCGGTATCATATGTCGGCAAACTTAAAACCACCTTTCAGATGATAGCCATTACCGTATTGTTGTTAAATTGGCAATTGTTGGAAAAACTTGGTTATATTTTGATGATAATTTCGGTAATTTTGACCTTGTGGTCGATGATGATTTATTTAAAAGCGGCGTGGCCGTACCTAAAACAGCCCTAAGGCTGTCAATTTTTTGGGCTTTTTATAATATGCATTTTTTATCAAAAAATCTTGCAAAATCATTGGGTTGTGTTTTTTTAACCATCGGTTTAAGCACATCTGTATATGCAGAAAGCCTGTGGCAACTGTACCAATCTGCCCAACGCTACAACGGCAGATGGGCAAGCCAACAATATGACTACCTTGCCAATGCGGTAAATGAAGATTTGGCAAAGGGGGATTTGTTGCCACAAATTGGCTTGCAAGCAGGCATAAAGCGTAACCATTTTTACCCAGAAAATGACAACATTCCTGATATGGGTAGCCAAACCAGTCAAATTGGGGTAGGGCTACGTCAAGCCTTGTTTCGTGCGGACAAATGGGCGACTTTGGAAAAAACCAAAATTAGCCAAGATATCAACGAAATTCAACTGTTACAGCAACAGCAAACCTTGGCAGAACAAGTTATCAAAGCTTATTTTGGTGTGCTACAAGCCCAAGCGATGACCGAAAGTCTGACCGCTGAATACACCGCTTTAAAAGCCCAAAACGACATGATGCAAGCTCGCTTACAGCAAGGCGTGGTCGCACGTGTGGACACCGAAGAAACTTACGCCCAATTACAAAGCGTGCAAGCCTTGTTAGCCAACAATGATGTGGCGATTTTGAACGCCAAACAGCAGTTGTCGCTTTTGACAGGCAAGGTGATTGATGAAATTTTGCCTTTAAAAACAGATTTTAAGGCGGATTTGGTTGCCGAAAAAAGTCTTGAAAATTATTTAAACATCGCCCAACAACAAAATTTTGATTTGTTATTAGCCCAAGCCCAAGTCGCCCTTGCCCACAAAAATCAAGATTATTTAAAATCCAACTTATACCCAAAAGTTGACCTTGTTGCCGATGTCGGCTGGCAAGACACGGATAACAATGCGTTATTAACCAGTAACGGCACAAATTATGGCATTGGCGTGGAGCTTGAATTACCGCTTTACACAGGCAGACGCACGCTCAAAGGACTGCAACAAGGGGCGTATCAGACCGAATCGGCAATCAGCCAATTACGCTTTGCCAACCAAAGCGTGATGACCCAAACCAGCCAAGCCTACCTAAACCTAGTCGCCCAAAAAGCGACCATCACCGCCCAACAAACCGCCGTCAATGCCAATCAAAAAGTCGCCACCGCCACCCAAACAGGCTACGACTTGGGCGTGCGGTCTATGGTGGACACCTTGCTCGCCCAGCGTCAATATCACAATGCCAAACGTCAGTTGATAACGGCGTATTTTGATTATCTGACCGCCTATGTGGACTTGCAAAAAGCCACAGGACAGCTTAATAATGACACTGTACAACGCCTAAATGCCATTTTAAAAACTGATTAAACTTTTGTCATCATTTTGTCTTATTTGTTCGTTAAAATTTAGCATGAATTTTTTTTAACAATTGATAAACGGAGTGATGATGAATATTATTAGTGAACATTTGTCAAAAAGTTATGACAACGATTTAAAAAATTTGGTGAACCAATTTTTAAACATGGGTGAAATGGCTCAAGCCAACGTTACCGAAGCTCTGCAAGCCTTGATGGACACAGACGGCACTTTGGCAAACAAAGTCATTGACGCTGACAGTCATATCAACCTTGCCGAACAAGAATTGGACGATATGGTCGTCAAAGTTTTGGTAAAACGCCAACCTGTCGCCACCGATTTACGCCTGATTATGGCGATTAGCAAATGCGTGCGGACGTGGAACGCATTGGCGATGAAACCAAAAAAATCGCCAAAATGGCACGCAAAGACACCAAAACAGGGCAAGCCCCCATCGGTTATTCAGAAGCCTACCAAATCGGCAAAAACGTGCAAAATATGCTCAATGACGTGCTATATGCCTTTGCCAAATTTGATGCCGACACCGCCCAAAAAGTGATAGCCCAAGACCAAGAAATTGACGATATGTACAAATCTGCTTCTCGTGCCGTTTTGACTTACGTCATGGAAGACAGCCGAAATGTCGCCAAAATCATTGATATCATGTGGGTATTACGCTCGCTAGAAGAACGTATCGCCGCCCACGCTCGCAACATGGCAGAACAGCTACTTTACTGTATCACAGGCGAAGATGTGCGTTACCAAAAATCCGCCCAAAAAATCGCCGAGCAACAAACCACAAATAACTAAACAAACATTGCCAATTTCACACGCTTTTTGTTAAACTGTTGTTTTGATTAAAACAAAGGATAAACGTATGAAAAATGCCTTGTTAATTTTTGATTTGGACGGCACGCTCATTGACAGCGTGCCAGATATCGCCATTGCGGTCAATCAGACCTTAAGCGATTTGCAACGCCAAAATTTTGACGAAAATCAAATCCGTAACTGGGTCGGCAATGGTGCAAAAGTGCTGATACAACGAGCTTTGACCGCAAGCCAAAGCACAGACGTGGATGAAATAACACTTGATAACGCATTGCAACGCTTTTTTTTATCATTATGCCCAAAAAACTTGTGAAAAAACAATCCCTTATCAAGGCGTAACAGACGGCTTAAACCGCCTAAAACAAGCGGGCTATACCTTAAGCATTGTTACCAATAAACCTGCACAATTTGTCCCTGCGATTGTACAAACCTTGGGCTGGCAAGGGCTGTTTAGTCATATTTTGGGTGGCGACAGTCTGCCTGTCAAAAAACCCGACCCATTGCCACTGCTGACAACTTGTCAGACCTTAGGCTTTGACGTGGCGGACAGTTATATGATTGGCGATTCAAAAAATGATGTGTTAGCAGGCAAAAACGCAGGCATGACGACTTTGGCGTTGTCTTATGGTTATAATTATGGCGAAGATATTCGCAGTTTTGAGCCTGATATGACTTTTGATAGTTTTGCAGACTTGACACAATATTTATTAAACTAAGATTAAAAACTGACAAAACAAAAAACCTTACAACATTGTTAAGGTTTTTTATGGATTTTGGAAAAATTATTTTAATTTTTTCCAGTTCTGTGTACCTTTTAGGGTAGAAATGGTTAGCGTATTGCCACTGACAGTGATGTTTGCACCCACTGAAAAGCCCCAGCGTGGGTCTTTGGCTTTGCCTTTGTATTTGCCACCGCCTTGAGAAGTCAAGTTCATCAATGCGGTTTTGCCAACGTATTGTTTGGCTTTTTCGGTGTTACCAGCCACGATAGTGCCATTGAAAGCATTGCCAGATTGGGTGATTTTGACTTGGGCTTTGGCTTGACCGTCTTCGTAGGTTTGCCATGTGCCAACGATTGGGTCGGCTGCCATTGCAGAGATACTTAGGGCAGAAAGACCTGCAAAAATGATAGATTTGGTAGATAGTTTCATCACAAATTCCTTTTGGTTGTGAAAAGAAAGGATTGAAGTTTTATTATAGCGAAAATTTAATCTAGGTAAAGCGTTTTTTTAGTTTTTTAGCAGTTATTTTGTAAAAAATGTTACCTATCGTTTACAGTTGTATGCTTTTTGGGTGGCGTCAATTTTTTAGCACACTTGCTAACCATTCTAATAATGCCAATGCAAGATTTATCAAAAATACCCAAAATGTGTGATTGTCTTGGTTTTTGGGTTTGCTTTTTGGTGTGTCATCTAAATTTTCGGTGGGTAGGGGCATGGCGATTTTTTGCACCGATGGGTCAACGCTTGGCATGACATCAACGCTGATACGCATTGCCAATTCGTCCAAACTAATCACTTCTACCAGACCGCTGTCATTATTTGGCGAAAAATAAACGCCCGCTTGGTTAAGACTTGGGATATAAATCGCTTTGTACAAATGGGTCGGTACAAGGATTTTGTTGTTAAGTTTTTTGATATTTTTGCCCAAAAAAGCCGTCCCTGTTACCACATAAACATCGCCATATTTTAAGGTCAAATAGCGAGTGCGAGTTTCAAGACTTCGCCAAAGACTGCGATTGTGATTAGGGTTTTGTGGCACGATATTGGCAAGGCTAAAGCTGTCGTATTGTTGCTCAGGCGTTGCCATATCGCCATTTGGGGCGAGATGTCCACGGTCATAAGGCATTTTTTTATAGTCATTTAACGTTGCTTTAACACGGTTTGGCAGTTGGCTTTCTTCGTGAAAACTGTCTTTTCGCTCAAGGGTTTGGGCTTGCTCCAATCGTTGTTTTGTCAAATGCTCTGCCGACCATAACGCAACCTTACCCACGCCTGTGTAGCCGACGGCAAATCCATCAAAACACAAATAATAAATGTCAAAATTGTTTTGGCTTAAATATTGTGGGGTGGTTTGTCCGTAATACTGATTGCCACAGTCATGGGTGTGTTTTTTTTGGAAAAAAACATCGTCTTCGGCAACGGCTGGATTGATACTGCCAAACGTAATAAAATAAACAAATGTTGTATAAATAAAAGTTTTTGACATGACGGCGTGAATTGATTGAATAATTTTGCTAATTATACATGACAATGGCGAATTTTTTCGGTAAAATATGCTTCTATTCTATACTTTGTTAATTTTCTTTTGGTAACATGGCTGAGTGGTTGAAAGCGCACGCCTGGAAAGTGTGTATACGTTAATAGCGTATCGAGAGTTCGAATCTCTCTGTTACCGCCAAATTTTAAATCTAATTTTACTCTAAATCATCAACAATTCAAAATATTTTAAATTTTGGGGCTGTACTAGATTAGCTATCATATTATACTAAAAATATGAAGCTAACACATTGTAGATTAAGTAAAAAAGTACAGAAAAAACCACTTGAATGTTTTGTACTAGAAGTTACTGCTCGAGCAGCAGCTGATTTACTGCAAATTCAACATAATACAGCAGCCTTATTTTACCATAAAATAAGACTTGTGATAGAATACAATCTTATCCTTGAAGCTCATGAAACCTTTGACGGTGAAATAGAATTAGATGAAAGCTATTTCGGCGGTATTCGTAAAGTCAAACGTGGTCGTGGTGCAGGTGGAAAGACTGCTGTATTTGGTCTTTTAAAACGTAATGGTAGAGTTTATACCATCGTTGTCAAAGATACCAAACAAACCACGTTAATGCCCATTATCACAAGTAAAAGCCTGAAAGCATTGTTTTTACTGACAGCTATAGAAGTTATAATGCTCTTGATGTCAGTGATTTTAAGCACTTTAGAATTAATCATTCAAAAGAGTTTGCAGATAAAAGCAACAAGCTAAATCACATCAATGGTATTGAGAACTTCTGGAATCAAGCTAAACGTATTCTTAGAAGATACAACGGTATTAAAAAAGAAAACTTTCATTTATTTATCAAAGATGAGAAGCACTGCTTCGCAAGGTTTAGATTTAATTATGGGACACCATCTAATCAGCTTAAAAGTTTTTGAGAAAATGGTGTGAAATTTAATTCTAATCTAGTTCAACCCCAAAATTTTTCTATATTTTGCATAACAATGTGAAGAAAAAGAAGGGTATCTACGACGTGGCTTAACTTTATAATCAAATGGATTAATGACTGTAAAGCCATTGTGTTCCAGAGCTTCATGTATTAAATAAGATAAATCAGATACTGTTAGCATAGTAAGGACTATAGTTAGTTGTAAGAACCTCAAGCGTTATTTACATTTTGTTTAAAATAAAACTCCAACCACTCATAAGGAGTAAAGGTTTGAGTTTTGCGAGGGCGTTCAAAACTCTGTGTCAGTTAAATTATAGTTTCATCACAGTATCTAAACGACCAGGGAAATGGATAGACAACTGCATCATTGTTTGACCCCAATTATTAATTGGCATCGTCCATTTCTCTGACGCATTTAGCATACCAACATACAGTAATTTTAGCAAGCTTATTTCGTTTACCGCCTTATAGACAGGCTTTAAATCACGCATAAAAGGCTTTTTGGTCACGACTTGCCACATAACGCAGACTATTGCGAATTTGATGAATCACACAACAATTGCACCTCCGTATTAGGGAAGACAGCCTGTATCGCCTCAGGAAAGCCTTTTAAGGCCATCAACGCAAGCAATGAGAATA
>CAKMOY010000104.1 GCA_927911235.1 uncultured Moraxella sp. | reverse complement strand
TTATGTTTTTGTTAATATTATCCGCAATGCTTTTGGGCTTTTATTTTTGGCAATCGCTTTTGACTTTTTCCACGGTCAAACGCTGTTTGATAACTGGGATTGCTTCAGTTTGGCTTAAACTTTTAACAGGGCGATAACGTTCGGTTGTACCCACAACACACGATTTGGCAATTCAACGCCGACAGACACTGTTTTATCATGAATTAACGTATTATCAAAAGCAGTGCTAATGACGGCAGGTTGGTTTAACACGCTGGTGTTGTTCAGTTTGCTGTAGTCGTTGATATGCTTGATGTTTAGTTTATAACGACTGGCGATTTCGTTGATATTTGCTCCGCTTACCGCATCATTGTTGATTTTGCCAATCAAATCTTGATACATGGCTTCACGTTTTTGTTGGGTGATTTGTTCAACCAATGTTGCTTTGACACTGTCAAGGCTTGGTGGATTTTGTCCATTGATTTTGACCAATTGAAATAGATGATAACCGTAATTGGTCTGAATTGGTGCGGTGATTTCGCCTGTTTTTAAGTTTTTAATCGCATTGACAATTTTGTCAAAATCGTTGGGAAACATGGCTTTGCTAATCGTACCAATCTTTCCGCCATCATTTTTACTGCCTTCGTCTTGGGAATATTGTTTTGCCAAAGTCGCAAAATCGGCTTTTTTATCATCAAATTGTTTTTTAACATCATTCAAAGTGGCTTTGGCTTTGTCGCCATTCACCAAAATCATCGCCACATCATAGCTGACTTCATTTCCAGAATCTTTTAAATATTGTTGATACTGTGTTTGCAGTTCTTCGGCGGTTGGTGCAGGCACAGACAACGTATTTTTATCCAGTTCCAAATATGCCAAATTCACCATTTCTTCGCTTTTTAGATTGTCTTTGTTGGCTTGATAATAGGCATTGATGTCTTTGTCGCTGACTTGAACCTGTGGGGCAAACTGTTGCCAATCAAGGCGTGCCACCCACAGCGGACGCACTTGGGTTTGCATATTGATAAAATGCTCAATGCCACTGTTGGCAAAAATCCCTGTGGACAAAATGCTACGGCTAAATGCTGGCACGACTCTGTCATTACGTAAAATGGCAAAAAGTTGGTCTTTGTTAATGCCTTGTGAACGCAAATAATTGCCAAAAATTTCATTAGAAAATTTGCCGTCCGCCCCTTGAAAATTAGGGTCAGTGGCAAGCATTTGGGTCAGAGCGGCGTCTGAAATGCTAAAACCCAGTTGTTGTGCTTGTTGCAAAATCAAATAACGGTCAATCAAGCTATCCAACACTTGACGGCGTAACGCTTCATCGTTAATCAAACTGGCATCTCCTTTGACCGACTCTAGCAAAGCTTCACGGCGTTGATTGACGGTGTTTTGTAAAGTGGACGCATCAATATTTTGCTCGCCAACTTTTGCCACTGCATTTGGGTCATCGCCTTGACGCACGATAGATTCAAAACCTGTAATCGCTAAGGGTAACAAAAATAGGATAAGTAAACCTTTACCTGCCCAACCTTTTAAAAACTCTCGTAATGCTTCCATCGTGGCTCGCTTGCTTGAATAAAACTAAAAAATGGTGTCAAAAATTAGTCCAATATTTTAAAGTATTTAAGCCAAAAAATCTATGCTATCTATCACATTTATTGCCATTTTTAACAATTTAGCACCATTTTATTATTGTAATTTTGCTAAAATTGGTTTACCTTAGAGTTTTAATTTATAATCAGATAAAAATTAGACAAAAAACCGAACATTTATGAGTACTTTAGCCGAATTACAGTACAATTTAACCGAGTTTTGGGCATTGCCTTATCACAGCAATCCTGCACTTTTTGCCAAATTACAAGCGGTGCAAGCATGGCAACGAGAGCGGATTTTAGCCATCCATCAAGACCAATTTGGCGACCCAAAATTTCAGCCAATGGCGGATTTTTTGGTGGGGCAATTATACGGTGGCGACAAATTTGCCACTCTTGCCAAACAGCTTGAACGCATGATAAAAAAAGGCGAAAAAGTAGAAAAAATTTATCCCAGACAGTGCTTTGTCCACAGGCGTGGCAGGGGTGAATGAAGCGATTTTTGCAGTGAAGTTAGACTTACAATTATCTCAATATTTATTTGATAATCAGCTTGATGTTAATGAGCAAAATATGCTCATTGCGTATCGTGCCATCAATGCCGAAAACGAGCGAAAACAACAGATTGAACAGCTTAGACAAATGTTTTATCAAAGTGATAAATATTTAAAATCTTTTATTTTGCAAAAAACCTTTGCACTTGCTAAACCATTGGCGTACAAGCATGATTTTGATGCGTTATATGAGTTTATCAATGAAGGTTTTGTGGCGATGAAACCCATTAAAAGTATGGGCGATTTTATTGAGCCATTTTGCCAAAAAGAATTGCAAATTATTGACAATGTTCATCAAAATAAACCCAATCCATTTTCTTTATCTTAACAAATTTTTAACAGTGTTTTTATTGTTTAATAGCTAATTCATTTAACAGGAAAATCTTATGAGCGACAATACAACCCCAAGCCAACCAGAATCGACCCAAGCAACGCAACAACAATTTGCCAACACGCAAGACTTGCCACCATCAACGCCACAAGGGCAACAAATCACTCGTGAACAATTGTCAAATCCAAACTCAACCCAAGGCTCAACAGGTTTTGACAAATCAGCGATTTATAATCCGCATACCGAAGCCACAGACGGCAACGAAGACACGCATTTTGGCTATAAAATCGTTCAAAAAATCAGAAAAACAAGAAAAAGTTGCCGAAGTTTTTACATCAGTTGCCAAAAAATATGACATTATGAATGATTTAATGTCGTTTGGTATTCACCGCCTTTGGAAACGCTATGCGATAAGCTTAACAGGCGTGCGTTCGGGGCAAAGCGTGCTTGATATTGCGGGCGGTACGGGCGATTTGGCAAAAGTGTTTAGTAAAGAAGTCGGTCGTACAGGTCATGTCGTGCTGTCGGATATTAACGAAGCCATGCTTGAAGTTGGTCGTGAGCGTCTGATTAACGCAGGTTGTAACAATGTGGATTTTGTGCTTGCCAATGCTGAAAATCTTGAGCCATTTGCCGATGAGAGTTTTGACTTGGTAACGATTAGTTTTGGCTTACGTAATGTTACCGACAAAGATGCGGCGTTGCGTTCTATGTATCGTGTGTTGAAAAAAGGCGGTCGTTTACTGGTGCTTGAGTTTTCAAAGCCTGTATTTGAGCCGTTGTCAAAGGCGTATGATTTGTATTCGTTTACCGCGTTGCCGTTGATGGGCAAAATCGTGGCGAATGATAGCGAAAGTTATCAGTATTTGGCAGAAAGTATCCGTATGCACCCAGACCAACGCACGCTTAAAGGCATGATGGAAGACGCTGGATTTGTCAATTGTGATTATCATAATTTGACAGGTGGGATTGTCGCTATTCATCGTGGTTTTAAAAAATAATTTTTAACAATTTTAAAGCAATCGGTAGGGGCGTATTGAAGACGCCCATGATTCATTTTATTTGGAAAAGTTCAAAAAATGGATTTTGGCAAATGTGAAATTTTTGTCAATTTAATTAAAAAAGGTTAAAAATGTTTACAGTTTTACTATTGGCAGGCGTGGAAAAAATAATCAATTTATCACTTGCCACCGACCCAATCACTCAGCATAACTTACAACAATTAAACGGCAAAACCTTACGCATTATTATCAGAAAGTTTTGGCTCAAAAATCGGCGTTTGGCTGATGACAGGTTCAAAACGAATGCGTTTGTCATTGAACAATACGTCCATTTTTAAGCGTGGTTGACCGATGACAATGCGTAAGGTTTTGCCGTTTAATTGTTGTAAGTTATGCTGAGTGATTGGGTCGGTGGCAAGTGATAAATTGATTATTTTTTCCACGCCTGCCAATAGTAAAACTGTAAACATTTTTTAACCTTTTTTAATTAAATTGACAAAAATTTCACATTTGCCAAAATCCATTTTTTGAACTTTTCCAAATAAAATGAATCAT
>CAKMOY010000103.1 GCA_927911235.1 uncultured Moraxella sp. | reverse complement strand
ATAGCAGAAAATTTAACAAGAATACTAGCCTTTATAGGGGTAATTGTGGCATTATTAAAGGTTAAAAGCAATGTTCATTTTTTGCAATTTTTCACCCAATTTTAACCCCATTTTGTAAAACCAATTAGTAGACACGATTATGAGCAATTTACTCTCACAACTGACACAATTGCAAACCGCAATTGCCAAATTAACCGAAAAATACCAATTTGTCACCAGTGAATTGGCACGTTTAAAAGCCCAACCCAGTATTAGTAACGAACAAATGTCCGAAGTTCAGTCAGAATTGGAACAAACCCAACAACGCATTGAAAACCTTGAACAACTAATTGCCGAACAAGAACAAAACCATGCTGAGCTAGAATCTCGTTATCAATCGCTCTCCGATTCGCACAGCGTTCTAGGCAATGAGTACGAACAAGCCCAAGCCAAAATTGACGAATTAAGCCTTGCCAATCAAAAATTGATTGAAAAAAACCAAGTCGCCGCCGAGCATACCAAATTGGTATTAGAGCGACTGGCCAAAATTGACAACGAAGATAATTAACCGAATATAACTAACACATCATTCACAAATAATTCACAAATTTTAGGAAAAAATATGTCAAATAAAGTAGATATTTTAATCAATGGGCGTAATTATGCGATTAACTGCCCAGACGGTGAAGAGCCTGCCTTAGAGCGTGCATCTAACTACATTAATCATTTTATCCAAGAAGTTCGCCGTTATAGTCCGCAACTGCCCCACGAAGAGTTGTTGGTGCTGTGTGCTTTGACTTTGTTTGAACAGACTGAAAGCTTAAAAAACCACCAAGAAACCGAAAACCAAGCCAACGAAATGATTGAAAAAATGGTACAAGATATCAAAAATTTGGTGTAATCCTTTGGCTATTTTTAGCAAAAAAAGCCTTATACAACAAGGCTTTTTTTATGGGCGTTTGTGAATGTTGGTTATGTTTTGATATTTGTGTTTGGCAATCATACGGCTTAACTTTTTGTCATTTTGATAAAACTGCTCACATTCTTTGCACATTTTCCGATGGGCGTATAATTGCAAGCGTTCGGCTTTGTTTAAAGGCTGTTCGTGCGACAGGCTGATTTTGGCAGTCGCTTGTTCACAGTCATAGGTCAGTTTTTGGATAATGGCGGTATTAATTTTTTTTAACATTTTTTATCAGTTATTTTTAATGATTTTTTTTCAGTGATTAGTTTTCTGAAAACCAATGAATTGATAAACATTTTTGCAGTCTTAGTCTAGCTCGGTGCATTAATACATAAAAATTTTGGCTAGAAATCGCCATTTCTTGACAAATTTCTTCGGTACTTAGTTCAATATATTCTCGCATCAAAAACGCCCTTGCCTGCTCGCTTGGCAAATTTTGCAAACACGCTTCCATCACTTGCCAAAAGTCATCTTGATAGGCGTGATTTTCTGGATTTTCCCAACTATTATCAAAGCTGATAATCGGCGAATCCACTTGCCAATGTCCAATTTCATCAAATAATGTTTGTAAAATTTCATCATGGCTTTGTTCATCATTGCCAAAGTCCGATAACTTGACATATTTTTGGTTTTGGCGAATGTGGTCGGCGATTTTATTTTTTAAAATGGCAAAAACCCATGTTTTAAATGCCGAATTACCTTTAAAATTGTCAATATATTTAAACGCATTAACAAAAGTTTCTTGTACCACGTCTTCGGCAGACGTGTCATCACGCAACTGATTTTTGGCAAAATTCAACATCTGTCCATAAACCGATTGAATAAATTCATCGGTCAAATGTGGGTTTTGAGACTGAACGTTGGAAAAATTTGTCATCATTACCACCAGTTATACCCAACCACGATTGTGCAAAATGCGTTTGATTTGGGCGTAAATCACAGGGGCGGATACCAAGCCTGCCAAGCCAAACGTGGATTCTAGTACGAGCATAAACAGCAACAATTCCCATGCCGTTGCACGGATTTTTGTACCGATGATTTGGGCGTTCAAAAAATATTCTAATTTGTGAATACCGACCAACCAAGTCAGCGACAAAAGGCTCACCATCAAGCCATGCGTCAAACTCAAGGTTACAATCATCACATTAGAAAATAGATTGCCGACCACAGGCACAAGCCCCGCAAAAAATGTAATCAGCACGACCGTCCAGGGCATTGGCAATGGGTGTCCAATCATCGGCAAAATACCAAGCAAATAAACGGACGTTAAAACCGTGTTAATCGCAGAAATTTTTGACTTGAGCAAAAAAACACATCACTAAAACCTGTAATCAACTCATCAAACCGCATACGCATATGACGGATAAAGGGTTTTTCAGTGGGGGCAATCGCTGGCGGAATTTGTAATGCCATAATCGCCCCAATCGCAATCCCTACCACCACATAGCCCAAGCCACGCAAGGTATGCACGCCCAACGTTTGTAACTGTGTCGCATGCTCTTTGGCAGTGTCAAAAATAAAGTCTTTAAAATCATTGACCGAAATCGGCAGATACTGCGAAATAGACCACGGCAACAAGGTGTGCAACTGCTCCACCACACCCATCAGTTGTTCAAGCAGTTTATTTAACACACCGATATTGGCTTTTGATACAACCCAATCGCCAAACAGATAAATCAATAAGCTGATAATCGCCACGATAATAACGATGGCTAACAATTCGGCTCGGTTTTTGTGGTGAAAAATGCCAAAAAAAGTCGGCATTTGCTTGCTTGTGCGGATACTGTGGGCAATCGCTCGGGTAAACGCATAAGTAATCAATCCTGAAAACAGTACCAAAGTCAAATGTAACCATAACACAGGCAACCAGACCAAAAAAAACGGGCTGATGGCTAATAAAAAAAAGTTTTTTAG
>CAKMOY010000102.1 GCA_927911235.1 uncultured Moraxella sp. | reverse complement strand
TAACTTTCGTAAAATCAATATCTTGATTAATAATAAAGCTACCAAGATAAATCAAAATCGGTGCGACAAATGGCAATGCAGAACGAAATTTAAGCTTACTTGACTCAAGTTTCCCAATTTTAATCATCATTACTTTGGCATAATACCACCATGATAAAACTATCAGCAGAACGCCAAGACCAATTAGTAAGTAACTTAAAATTAACCAAATAAAATTCATTTTTTGCCAATGTTCAAAAGCTGATAATTCAATCGTTAATCATTTGTTTATTTCGTTTCAACATCCATCACTTTTGCTTCAAAATAGCCGTCTTGCATTTCAACAATTAACGCTTGGCTGGATATAATTTGCTCAACTTTTGTGATTACTTCACCGTCATGGTTAGGCGAATATTGACGCACAATTGCATAACCTTTTGCCAATACATTTTTTGGGATTTTGCAACAAAATCAACGTGCGTAGCTGATTGGTCTGACTTTTTGCCGATTGTAATTGAGCAAAACTGTTATTTTTAAGCAAGGTTAGCTGATTGTCAAGCTGTTGTTTTGTTAATATCAACTGCTGTTTGGCAAGGTGTTCTACCGCACGAAAGGCTTGCTCGGCTTGATGATTGGCAAATTTTAATTGTTGTTTTGACAATTTTTCAATCGTCAAAAATGCCGATTTTACCTGTTGCATTACTGTAACTAAATGTTCACGAATCGCCACAATCACCTTTGACGGCGTGTCAAAACTGCTATGGGCGACTTCATCAAGCAATACTCGGTCTCGCTCATGTCCAATGCCGACCCAAACAGGGTAGGGCAACTTGGCAATCACCGCCGCCAGTTCATAATCGTTGAGATACGCCAAATCACCGACCGCACCACCACCCCGAATAATCACCACGATATCAGGCGTGATGGCTTGGGTACTAAGCTGTTTTAAACCATCAAAAATCGCTTGGCGAATGGTGTTGGGTGCGTGGTTGCCTTGAAAAGTGGCATGTTGATAATAAAAATGACAAGCGTCATTATTATGCAGACGGTCGGCATCGGCACGAAAATCACCCAAACCTGCAGCATTTTCTGGGGCGATGACAAGTACATTTTTGATATCAAACGGCATGGGTAATGATTTGTTTAAATCCAGCAAGCCTTCTTCCATCAATTTGGTTAACATCAACTCATATTGTTTTGCCAAATCACCCAAGGTAAAAGTGGGGTCAATGTCCAAAATCGTCACCGAAAAACCGTATTGTGGGTGAAAGTTAGCGGTAACTTTGAGTAACACCGTCAAGCCTTTGTCAAGGGTCATGCCTGTGCTTTGTTCAAAACGTTTTATCACGCTTGGGGCATTGTTTCGCCACAGATTGCCACGACAACTGGCGGTGATTTTGCCAAGCTCATCTTTATCCGCTAACTCAAAATAGTAATGTCCGCCTTTGCTTGAAAGACTGCGAATTTCGGCTTTTACCCACACCGAATGGGCAAAGGTTTCATTAATAACCATTTGCGCGGCATTCAGATAGTCAGCAAGGTTTAAATGGTGTTTTGCATTTCGGCTTGTACTTTTTCAAATTCGCTATGGTCGTTCATTTCTTGAGCGATTTTTTGTTGCAGTTGTTGTTGTAAAATTTCCGTATCATCGTCTTCGGCATTACTGCCAAGTAACGACAAAATCATGTCATCGTCCATTTGGTCAATCATTTTTTCAATGGATTTTAGGGTGGTGCGGTTAGGTTTTGGCATAGTTTTTTTGTTTTAAAAGTTGATTTAATCATGTTGTTGAGCAGGTAGTAAGGTGTAAGGTAATCCATTTTCCATACCTTCTTCTTCGTTTAGTTTGCCGTCTGCATCAAGTTTTGCTACCCCTTTGATACGACATTCACCATTTTCAAAGTTTAGTTTTTGGTAATAAGTTTTCTTTGATTGTACTCACCCTCGGGCATTTGAACTTTATCCGAAACTGATAACAAGTCGCCCTCTTGCGTTAATGTATTAATATCATAATATTGTGGCGGGTAGTAAGGTTTTATTTTGAAAATCTTTAATACCCCATTTGTCCTGTGTTTTTAGCAAAACATACTCATCATCGTAGCCATAGTTAACCTCCAAATCATCATATATAAAGGGGATTACGGTTTTACCTTGTGCCAACCTTTCCAAGATTTTATTGCAAAAACCGTTGCCAGCAAATAAAAGATAAGCATTGGCAAACCAAATAAAATAATCACAGTTGACCATTCGCCATAATTCGGATTGGCGTTATCAGGTGGAAAAAAGGTGTGAAAAATCGTTAAACTCACAACAAAACCGACCAACAGACCGATAAATGCGTTTATCCAAGCCACACCTTTTAAAATATAATTGACAGTATTTAACATTTAAAATCCGTCAAAAACCGTTTTTCAAACGGTTTTTTTGTGATTAAATTTTGTGATTCACTTTTTGTGATTAATAAATCAAACCACTTGCCGAACGCTGACTGATAAAGCCGTCCGCCACCTGTCCATTAGCAAGTTGCCAACGCCAAAATGCCAAGCGAGTGTTATTGCCCAATTTGCCATCAATGCCTTTGGTGTCATAACCTAGACTTGTCAAACGTTGTTGCAACTGTTCTATTTGGTAGCCTGATAGGGGTTGTTCATAAGTTGGGAAACTTTGTTGCAAGCCTTGTTGACCGATAATGCCACGAGCTAATAAACTTACGCCCAACGCATAGCTTGACGAGTTGTTATACACTTTAATCGCATCAAAGTTGCGAGTGGTTAAAAGGGCAGGGCCTTCCTTGCCAGCAGGTAGCCAAAGTTCTGCTGTTTCGTTGCTTGGTAAATTACCGTTTAGGCTTTGTAAGCCCATCGCTTGCCATTGGGCGATGGTTTTTTTGTCATTTAATTGACGAAAATCAAAATTGGCAGGTAGTCTGACTTCATAAAATGGGCTTAAGCCACGTTGCCAACCTGCACTTGCCAAATAACTGGCGGTAGATGTCAAAGCATCTGCGGTGTTAAATGGGCTTTTGTGTCCGTCATTGTTGCCATCAACGGCTTGTTCAATCCACGTTTGTGGGATAAATTGGGTATGTCCCATACCGCCCGCCCAAGAGCCTTTTAACTGCGACCAATCCAAGTCGCCACGCTGTAACATGGTTAATAATGCCAACAACTGATTTTCAGCAAATGCTTGTCGTCTGCCATCATATGCCAATGTCGCAAGGCTACTTATCAATGATGCATTGCCAGTCCCTTGTCCATAAGACGATTCCATACCCCAAATCGCTGTTACGATAGAGGCAGGCACGCCGTACTGACTTTCGGCACGTAACAAAATATCGCTTTGATTGGCATAACTGCGTTTACCTTGAGAAACACGGTTTGACGAAACGGCACTTTGGGCGTATTCCCACGGCATTTTGGCAAATTCGGCTTGACTGCGGTCTGATGCGACCACACGCTCATTGTATTCGGCAGTGTTTAACAAACGCTCTAACTCATAACGGTTCACGCCACGAGCGGTGGCACGATTGACAAAGTCGGCTTTCCAATCAGCAAAACTGTGATAAACAGGCTTGACAGGCTGTTGTACAGGTGGGGTTGGACGTGGTTTTGCAACAGGTGGCTTTGGCACAATGACAGTGGTGGTTGTCGTTTTAGTTGGTGCTTGAGGCGTTGGCGTGGTGGTACAAGATGCCAATACAACGGCAAAAATACCTAACGTTAACGGTTTGATATAAAAATGTTTCATCATCTATCCTAATAAGTAATCATTTGGCAAGGTATTCTAACAAAAAATACTAAAAATAGGGGCGTTTTTTTTTGTCAAAATCTTGTATCAACGTGTTGATATTAAAAAAAACTATTTAACTTTTTGTTTATTTGTTTTTATGAAAATTTTTTAGAAAAAATCATTTATTCGGTAAAAATTTGCAAAAATAGTTGATAATAATTATCATTTGGTTTATCATTAGACCGCTTTTTTAGACATCAATTTGACAAAAATTTAATTGAATAAACATTATTTTAAATAATATCAAGATTTGTAAAACAATGATTTGGATAGGGCAATGCGTGATACTTTACAACAAAATCCCAAAGTAAAATATGTGGTAATAGCAGTCGCTTTGGCGATTCATGCTGTTGCTGGCATAGGTTTGGCAAATATGCAAGGCATTACCCTAAAAAAGCCAGAACCACCAAAACCATTAGAAATCACGCTTACCACGCCACCTGCGGTTGAGCCTGAACCGATTAAAAATGACATCGTTGAGCCTGTCAAACCTGTTGAACCACCCAAACCAAAGGTACAACCAAAACCAGCTGAGCCAACACCGCCTAAACCTAAGCCACTGCCTGAACCTGTCAAGCCAAAGCCTTTGCCACCGCCAAAACCTGTGGTAAAAGAAATTAAACCGCCACCTGAGCCTGTGAAACCTATCAAACCGATTGAGCCAAAACCGCCAGAGCCAGTAAAACCACCTGAAAAAATCATCAAAACTGAGCCTGTGGTGGACAATCAAAAACAGTTTGAAATACAACGCCAAGCAGAAGAGGTAAAACGTAAAGCAGAAGAAGCTGAACGCAAGCGTCAAGCCGATGAAGCGGACGCAAAACGCAGAGCGGACGAAGCCGAACGCAAACGTCAAGCCGAAGCAGATGCAAAACGTAGAGCGGACGAAGCCGAAGCAGACGCAAAACGCAAAGCTCAAAACAATGCTCCTGTCAATGTGTCCGCAAGCGAAGCAGTCTGGGTCAAACAGCCACGCTTTGACCTAAAAGACATCGGTGCAGAAAATGGCGAAACGCTCACGGCAAGTGTTAAACTGTCTGTAAATAAACAAGGGGCAATCACCAGTGCTGACATTGCCAAATCCACAGGCTATCCAAAAGCCGACCGTTTGATAAAGCAACAAGTCAAAACAGGTAAATTAAAACCTTTTATGCGTGATGGGCAGCCTGTCGTTGGCAATGTAACCGTACCATTTAGTATTAATGTTAATTAGTATTCATGTGTAATTGTAAAAATTTTAAATCGTAAAATAAATTTAAATAAGAGGAGTCTTTATGGACTTTGCAAAATATTGGGAACACACTGACGCTGTGAGCCAAACCTTGTTTTTTGTGTTGATTACATTGTCAATCATTTCATGGGTTGTGGGTATTTTACGCATTTTACAAAGTAAAAAAATGGCGGAAAATGTCGCCGAAGATTTGACTCAAGTTATTTCTGATAAACAAAAGTCTGTCAATGGATTAGGTTTAGCACAACAAAAAATCGTCATTGAACAAACTTTATTGCAACAAATCAGCCGTTACCGTTTTAGCACCGAAAAAGGCTTGAGCGTACTGGGTACAACGGCGTCTATCGCACCGTTTATTGGGCTGTTTGGTACGGTGTGGGGGATTTTTCATGCCTTGCACAGCATTGGCGAGTCAGGACAGGCGGGGCTTGGGCAGGTGGCAGGTCCTGTGGGTGAAGCACTGATTATGACAGGTTTGGGGCTTGCGGTGGCGATTCCTGCGGTGATTTTTTATAACGTTGCCACACGTTTAAACCGCAAAGCCTTGCACGTTGCCAACGATACGGCTCATGAATTGCTTGTCAAAACAGCGAGCCAAACGCCAACAAACCATTCATAACATCATCAACAAAAAAAGGAAACTAAGTCTATGGCTTTTCAACTGGGCGAAGATGACAATCAAGGCATGAACGAAATGAACTTGATACCTTTGATTGATATCATGTTGGTATTGATGATTATTTTTTTGGTAACGGCGACTGTGTTAAACCCAACCGTTCCGCTTAATTTGCCAAAAACCAGTGCCAGCGTTAGCGAAAAACCGCCAGAAGTTATCCAAATCAGCATTGACAAAGATGCAGGGATTTTTTGGGACAGTCAGCCCATCACGATGGAAAACTTGCAACAACGGCTGAATGACGAAGCCAAACAAGGCAAAGACCCACAAATTCAGCTACGAGCTGACAAAGATGGGCGTTATGAAACGGTGGCTCAAGTATTGGCAACCGCAAGCAATGCAGGGCTTAGCAAAATTGCCTTTGTCAATGACGCTGATTAACTTTTGTCAAAGTTTTAATGCTTGACAATGTGGCAAAAGCCTTTATGATATCAATTTTGTCAAACAAAACGGAAAATTTTATATGTTAAAAGTCAATCAATATTTTGATGGTGCGGTCGCATCAATCGGCTTTCAAACGGCGACTTTGCCTGCAACTGTGGGCGTGATGAAAATCGGCGAATACGAATTTGGTACAAGCCAATTTGAAACCATGACGGTAGTAAGCGGTGAAATCTCAGCATTGTTGCCAAACCAAAGCGAATGGCAAACCTTTAAAGCCTTTGACAGCTTTACCATTGAAGCCAACCAAAAATTTAAAGTAAAAGTCGCTGTAGAATCAGCCTATCTTTGCACTTATGAAGACAAATAACGCTTGTTTCTAATCTATTCATTGGAGCTATCCCATTGGTGTTGGGGCTAAGTGCTAAGCCGTGCAGTTTTGAGCCTTGCCCTTGCACAATTTTCTAAAATTTTTTCTAAAGAATTTTATTTTAAAACTCTAAATAATCGCCTTTCCATTTTTCTAATTGACGGCGTTCTTTTTTGTTGGGTTTATGGTCTGGGCGAGCAAGATTGGCTAATTTTTTTTGCTCATGAAAATATTCTCGTTGAGCGATACTTTCTTGGGTTTCTTCATACAGTTGGCTTGCGGTGGTCGCATTGCCACGCACTTCCGACAGCACCAACACTTTAACGGTTTTTTGGGTATAATTGGTCGCAGAACCTTGACGAATGGTTAATTCATCGCCCACACAAATTTCTTTGCTAACTTTGACACGGCTACCGCCATAATGTACTCGCCCAGCTTCAATCGCTTCTTTGGCAAGTGTGCGAGTGCGGTAAAATCGTGCCGCCCAAAGCCATTTATCAAGGCGAATTTTTTGGGGTGAATGTTGGGTATTTGCCATGAATTTTCTCAACAATTTTTATCGGATAAACGGCTGTATCAAATATTCCGCTTGGGTTTTTGCTTTTAGCACTGTCATAAAGGTGTACGCCCCAATAAACTTACGGCTAATAAACATCAGTTCTTTTGGTGGTACGCTAAACGCCTTTGATGCGGCGGACTTGCTTGCCAATTTTATCACACGGTTGTGCAAATCACTTTTATCCCATAAATAATACCCTTTATCGTCCAAAACGTGCGTTGGCATATCAGGATTTTGGCTTGGCAAACTAAACGGCTCACTGGCTAACAAGAACAAATCCACCATATCCGCTTTGATTTGTGGATTAATATTGGTAAAAAATGGGTAAAATTGTCCTGCCATTTCAATCGCTTGAGCCATTTTTTCACGGTCGTGATAAAACCCTGCAATCAACAAATCTTTGGCAATTTTTAACAAATTGTCATCAAATTGACGAATTGCCCCAAAATCTAACAACACCAATTTATCAATATTTGTTAAATGACTGTTTTTTGTGTTGCTGTCTTCTGCCAAACGAATGAGATAATTGCCAAAATTTGGGTCGGTCTGCATATCGCCCCATTCAAAAATTTCACGGAGCATAATTTCAATGGACGCTTGTCCAATCGCATTGCGTCTGTCTTGCGATAAGGCAAACATTTGTTCATTCATGATAGAGATGCCGGCTTCAAAACTCATGCAAAGCACCCGAGCAGTGCTGTATTCTCGCCAAATTTTTGGTACGGCATACCGTTCATCACCTGCCAAACGTTGATAAAATAGCTCGGTGGTGTCGACTTCTAACAGATAATTGACTTCGTGGTGCAATAAATCTCGGATTTCTTCAAACCATTCATCAAGCTGACGGGTTTGCGGTACAGCGTTGGTAACTTTGAGCAATTGGCGGAACAAGTCTAAATCGCTGTCCACTGCATCGGCAATATTGGGGTATTGCACTTTGAACACCACCGTTTCGCCTGTGGCTTTGTGTACCGCTTTGTGGACTTGGGCAAGGCTTGCCGTGCCGATTGGCGTTGGCTCAATGTCAAATTCGTGAATTTTTTCGCCCAATTCGTTGATTAATGCTGACTGGATAATTGGATAGGCAAAGGCGGTCGTTTGGTTGTTTAAGGTTTGTAAGGCTTCAGTAATTTCTGGTGGTAAAAAATGTTCGCCATAAAGTGCTAACATTTGTCCGATTTTTACCACAGAGCCTTTTAATTTGCCCAATTCTATTACCAAATATTGTGCTTGTTCACGCATAAAGGCTTGTTTTTGAAGGTTTTTTTCTTCTTTGGATTTAAACAGACCAAAGGCACTATTGGTCGCCCAACGTTTGCCGATATTGAGCGATGCTTTGGCAATGGATAACCTGCGGTCAAATGCGGATGTTTTAATCGCATCAAGTGGCTCAGAGTAGGTCGGTTTGTTCACGCTCATGGATTATCCAATATGTATCAAAAATTTTGTTAAAAATGAATAAAAATATTTTTTAAAAATTATTCAATCAATCTTCTAAAAATCGCACTATTTTATCATGACAAGCCCATTTTTACAAAAATCTTTGCCAAATCTTTTTAAGACTTTTCAACAACTTAAGATAACTCGACAGAGTTTAACAAATTTGCCAATGCCGATTTTCGTAAATTATCAATCTCATCGCCAATTGCTTTGCCTTTTAACGTGGCTAAATGCTCACCATTAATGCTGTTAATACTGATATTATTTAACTTTTGTATAGAAGTTTGTACAAAAATTTGCTGTTTTGCCAATTGTAAAATTTTTATTGCTGTTAAAGCTAAGTTTAATTTTTGACTGTCTTTTAAACTTGGTTTGATAAGCTCAAACATCTGCTCATCTGTTAAACGCTCAAAATTTTGTAATTTATCAAAATTTGTTAATAAATATTCGCCAAAGCCTTGATATTGCTTAGGAATTTTTTAAGTCTTGGCAAAATTTTTTATAAAAATCAAAATCTGCCTTTTGAACTGTCAAACCGCCTAAAAACCAGCGATAAAATGCCAAATTTTAGCAAAACATCACCATTTAAAGCATGAGCTACTCGCAAGGATTTGGCGATAAATTGCCAATTGTCGGTCAAACCATTGGTAAGATTTTCGCCAAAACGTGCTTCATCATGTATAATTGCAAAACTTGGCATGATCACGCCAAGTACGCCCATTTTGTTAAGCTCATTAAAATACACATCGGCACATTCTTGCCCCAATGCCTTAAACGTTTCTGCCCACACACGCTCGGCAACTAGGTGATTTAGCTCGCCATCATCTCGCATTTTTTGCACAAGTTTGACTGTTTCATCGGCAATGCTAAAACCAAAAGGGGCGTAACGACTGACAAAACGAGCAAGGCGTAACACTCGCACAGGGTCTTCGCAAAAGGCCTCTGACACATGACGCAATTTTTTTTTCTGCCAAATCGGACAGTCCGCCATAAGGGTCAATGACGTGGTTTTTATCAAATTTGCCTGTCTTAAAAGTGCTGTCAAATAAGCCGTTTACTTCTATCGCCATCGCATTGATGGTCAAATCTCGGCGGATAAGGTCTTCTTCAAGCGTAACGCTTGGGTCGGCATGGACAGTAAAGCCCAAATAGCCGTTGCCGTTTTTGCGTTCGGTGCGAGCAAGGGCGTATTCGTCATGGGTGCGTGGGTGCAAAAACACAGGAAAATCCGCCCCAACTTGACTAAAGCCAAGCTCTAGCATTTGAGTAACAGTTGCCCCCACCACGACATAATCGTGTTCAACAACAGGGCGGTTTAATAAGGAATCTCGCACCGCTCCGCCAACCAGATATACTTTGAAATTGTTCATAACTTATCCAACAACATCGCATCGCCATAACTAAAGAACCGATAATGGTTGTCAATAGCGTGTTGATACGTATTTTTAATTTGCGTTTGCCCTGCAAATGCCGAAACAAGCATTAATAAGGTAGATTTTGGCAAATGAAAATTGGTAATCAATCTATCAATCACGCCAAATTTAAAAGACGGATAAATAAAAATATCCGTATCGCCCGACCACGCTTTTAACATAGGCTTATCAAAACTAGCGGTTTTTTGGAAAGCGGTTTCAAGCACACGAGTAACGGTCGTTCCCACCGCTATCACCTTACCGCCATTCGCTTTGGTTTGGTTAATTAAATCCGCTGTCGCTTGGGGCAATTCGGCATATTCTGAGTGCATTTTATGGCTCAAAATATCGTCCGTTTTTACAGGAGCGAACGTGCCTGCACCGACATGAAGTGTTACAAATGCGGTATTTACGCTTTTTTCTTTTAATTGTGCTAAAATTTTATCATCAAAATGCAGACTTGCAGTCGGCGCGGCAACGCTGGCAAGTTTGTTAGGGTCGTGAAAAACGGTTTGATAGCGGTTTTCATCATTATCATCGGCATGACGTTCAAAATAAGGCGGAATCGGTAATTCGCCATATTGTTCTAATGCTTGTAAAATCGGCTGGTCAAACTGCAAAATAAACAAATTTTCTTCACGCCCAAGCATGGTAACGTTGATATTACCATTAGCAAGGGTCAAATTTTGTCCGACTTTTGGGCTACGGCTAGAGCGAACGTGGCAAAGGGCGGTTTTTCATCGTTTGGCAAAATCCGCTCAACCAAGACTTCCACCGCACCGCCACTTGCCTTTTGTCCAAATAGACGTGCTTTCATCACTTTGGTATCGTTAAACACAATCAAATCGCCTTTGTTTAACAAATTTGGCAAATCGGTAAACAGTTTGTCTTGCGGATTTTTTTCGTTTGGCAAATAGAGTAGGCGAGATGCCGAACGCTCCGCCAATGGATAGCGAGCGATGAGATTTTCTGGTAAATGGTAATCAAAATCGTTTAAAGTAAGTTGCATAGTTTTTCTTTTTAAAGGTAATACAAAAGTAGGGGCGTATTGAATACGCCAAATTTTAAGAATTTATAGTAAATTAAATTCATTTTAGGACAGGAAACCGTTCGCCCTGAGTATGTTAAATTTTTTCATCTTCAACAGTTGGAAATGGACGCAATTTGTCCGCATCTGCCCACGCTTTAACCCAATCATTCAACGGCATTTGCAAATCGCCATGCCCCAACGTCTGCATGACTTCTGATGTTTCTACGACTTTGCCCGTTTTAATATTGGTAACACCTGTACGCAACAGTGCGTGTGAACATGGCTTGCCATTTGCCCACATGGTCTGTTCTATATAAAACCAACGCTCATCAAACGCTTTTAAATGCGTTTTAATCGTAACCTTGTCAAACGCACGTACACGCTTGCGATATTGAATGGTACTGCCTGCAACGACAAGCCCCCAACGTTTTTCTAACAATTTTTTGCCCAAACCTGTGCGAATGGCAAAATCTGTCCGCCCTAAGTCAAACAGCGTTAAAATCCGTCCGTTATTCATTTCTAAATAATTATCAATATCATTAATGTTGGCAATAAGTTTGATTTCACTGGTATCTGTGATGTCTAGCGTATTGCCTTTTAAGTTTTTGGTGGATACCGTTGATAATGGTTTTGGTTAAACGTAAAAATGGGTACATAGGCTGGTTTCTTCTAACAAAAAAATTGCGTTAAATTATACAAAAAATAAGGGGCTGAACTAGATTAGAGTTAAATT
>CAKMOY010000101.1 GCA_927911235.1 uncultured Moraxella sp. | reverse complement strand
AAAATACGTTTGTATTGATAAGTAGTTTATTTCACAGGGGAGCTTATTTTAAGCGTTATCACCCACCAATTAGGAGGTTTATCATGGCTAAAAAGATTGATGGTTACATCAAACTACAAGTGCCAGCTGCAAAGCAAATCCATCTCCACCAATTGGTCCTGCGTTGGGTCAAAAAGGTGTGAACATCATGGCGTTCTGTAAAGAGTTTAACGCTGCAACTTCAAACATGGAGCCAGGTTTACCAGTTCCAGTTGAAATCACCGTTTATAATGATAAATCATTTACATTTATCATGAAATCACCACCTGCTGCTTTCTTGATTCGTAAAGCAGCTGGTGTTGCAAAAGGCTCTGGCGTACCAAACAAAAATAAAGTTGGTAAAGTAACACGTGCCCAGTTAGAAGAAATCGTAAAAACCAAACAAGCTGAATTAACCGCTGCTGAATTGGAAGCTGGTGTGCGTACTATCGCAGGTACAGCACGTTCAATGGGTATTGATGTGGAGGGTCTATAATGGCTAAATTAACAAAACGCCAAAAGGCAATCGCTGAAAAATTTGATGCGAACAAACAATACACCCTTGAAGAAGCGGTAGAAATCTTAAACAGCTTACCGCCTGCAAAGTTCAAAGAATCTGTTGATATCGCAGTAAACTTGGGTGTAGACCCACGTAAATCTGACCAAGTGGTTCGTGGTGCAACCAACTTACCAGCAGGTACAGGTAAAACTAAACGTGTTGCTGTGTTTGCACAAGGTGCAGCGGCTGATGCAGCCAAAGAAGCGGGTGCGGATATTGTCGGTTTTGAAGACCTGGCAGACAGCATCAAAGCAGGCAACATGGATTTTGATGTGGTAATCGCTTCTCCAGATGCTATGCGTATTGTAGGTCAATTGGGTACAATTTTGGGCCCACGTGGTTTAATGCCAAACCCTAAAGTGGGTACAGTAACACCAAACGTTGCTGAAGCCATTAAAAATACCAAGGCAGGTCAGGCACAATACCGTGTTGATAAAGCGGGTATTATCCATACTACGATTGGTCAAGTTGGCTTTACTGCTGAACAAATCCAACAAAATGCTAATGCATTGATTGCAGATTTGAAAAAAGCAAAACCTGCGACTTCAAAAGGTATTTATATCAAAAAATCACGCTATCAACCACCATGGGCCCTGGTCTAACATTAGACCCAGTACCATTCCGTTTGGCGTAATTTTATCATTTTTAAAAAATTTAGTTCAGCACACGGGTTGTGCTGTCTAAGACCGTAGGTTCAAAATTATTTTTTTTAATTTTGTCTAATTGTGAAAACAGCCTACGCAGACGGAAAGATTGGTTTTTTTATTGTTTACTATTTTATTATTAAAGTCAATCACCGTAATGAAGCGTAGTTAATTTTATAAAAATTAACTATAAATTAGGTTTATTAATGATTTATCATTAATAATATGGAGACAACCCAATGGCATTAAATCTTCAAGATAAACAAGCGATTGTTGCTGAAGTAAGTGAATCTGCCAAAGTTGCCCTTTCTGCTGTTGTTGTTGATGCACGTGGTGTTACCGTTGGTAAAATGACCCAACTTCGTAAACAAGCCCGTGAAGCAGGTGTCGAAATGCGTATCGTGCGTAATACTTTGTTACGCCGTGCGTTAGAAGGCACTGACTATGCAGTTTTAAATGATATGTTTGTTGGTCCAACATTGATTGCATTTTCAAATGAACACCCAGTGCAGCAGCACGTTTGTTCAAAGAGTTTGCAAAAACCAATGACAAATTTGAAATTAAAGGTGCGGCATTTGGTGGTGAGTTGATTTCGGCTAAAGACATTGACCGTTTAGCAACACTACCAACTTACGACGAAGCGATTGCACGTTTGATGGGTACAATGAAAGAAGCTGCAGCTGGCAAACTTGTACGTACTCTTGCGGCATTACGCGACAAAAAACAAGAAGAAGCTGCTTAATCTTTGTTTTAAACAAACAAGTAGCTTAATTTACACAAATTCACTTATTTTAGGAATATTATCATGGCATTAACTAACCAAGAAATCCTTGATGCAATCGCTGAAAAAAGCGTAATGGAAATTGTAGAACTTATCTCTGCAATGGAAGAAAAATTTGGCGTATCTGCTGCAGTTGCAGTAGCTGCTGCTCCAGCTGGTGGTGATGCACCTGCAGCTGAAGAAAAAGACGACTTCACTGTTGTATTGACTGGTGCTGGCGATAAGAAAGTTGGCGTTATTAAAGCTGTTCGTGAAATCACAGGTTTAGGCTTGAAAGAAGCAAAAGACCTAGTTGAAGGCGCTCCACAGCCAGTTAAAGAAGGCGTAAACAAAGCTGAAGCTGAAGAATTGAAGAAAAAAATTAGAGAAGCAGGTGCAACTGTAGAATTGAAATAATTCTAAAAGTTTATTTGCTTTTGACAGTTTTTTGTCAAAATAAAAAGTCATTATCGCACTTGCAATAGTGGCTTTTTTTATGTATAATTGAGTACTTGACCTTTCGTGTCAGACGTGGCACACATACGAAGGACTCTTTTGTTTCATGCAAAAAAATAATCTTGTTAATCATTAGTTATTTTCGTTTAAGCTAAATGCCTTTATTGGTGTTTGGCTTTTGTCGTTTTTTGTGATTTTGAGATGATTTTTATTCCATTCTAATTATTTTACTATTTTTGGTAAGATAATTATTTTAATTTTGTTGTCATGATTTTTCATGATACTTAAAAAACTCCAATATCAGATAAGTTCTGGTTTGGGTAGGCATTAACGCTTTGAATGTTTAAGGACTTTTAATGGCATACTCGTATACTGAAAAAAAACGCATTCGTAAAAGTTTTGCTAAATTGCCCACTGTGATGGATGTGCCGTATTTATTGGCAATTCAGGTGGATTCTTATGAGCAATTTTTGCAAGAAAATAAAAAGCCAAAAGGTCGGGATAACATTGGTTTGCAGGCGGCTTTTAATTCAATTTTCCCGATTGAAAGCCATACTGGTAACGCTGAGTTACAGTTTGTTGAGTATTATTTAGGTACGCCTGAGTTTGATGTTCGTGAGTGTATTTTGCGTGGTTCAACCTATGCGGCACCCTTGCGTGTAAAAATCCGTTTGGTGATTAAAGATAAAGACGCTAAAGACAAAGACTCTAAAGCGGCAATTAAAGATATTCGTGAGCAAAGCGTCTATATGGGCGAAATCCCATTGATGACAGAAAACGGTACGTTTGTGATTAACGGTACTGAGCGTGTGATTGTGTCGCAGTTGCACCGTTCACCAGGGGTGTTCTTTGACCATGACAAAGGCAAATCACATTCAAGTGGTAAGGTACTTTATAATGCGCGTATTATTCCTTATCGTGGTTCTTGGTTGGATTTTGAGTTTGATGCCAAAGATTTGGTGTTTGCTCGTATTGACCGTCGTCGTAAATTGTTGGCAACGGTGATTTTGCATGCCATTGGTATGACCAATCAAGAAATTCTTGATGCGTTTTATGAAAGTATCAATGTGTATAAAGGTGCAGAGCAGTTTGAGATTGACCTTGTTGCAGAGCGTTTGCGTGGTGAGATGGCACAGTTTGACATTGTTTCACCTGATGGCAAAGTGATTGTAGAACAAGGTAAACGTGTGAATGCACGTTCAATCCGTGAGATTGAAAAATCAGGTATGGCTCGTTTGCCTGTACCTGATGAGTACTTGTATGAACGTATTTTGGCAAAAGATATCGTGGTCGGTGAAGATGTGATTGCTCGTGCCAATCAAGTGCTTGACCATGAAACCTTGGTAAAAATCAGTGCCAATGGTGTGTCTGAGTTTAGTTTGTTATTTACCAATGACATTGACCACGGTTCATATATTGCTGATACGTTACGTGCGGATACAGCTTTGACACGTGAAGAAGCGTTAATTGAAATTTATAAAGTCATGCGTCCAGGTGAGCCACCAACGCTGGATACGGCTGAAAAATTGTTTGAATCGATGTTCTTTAGTGCTGACCGTTATGACTTGTCAAATGTAGGTCGTATGAAGTTTAACCGTCGTTTGGGACGCAGTTTTGAGCCAACCAATGACCCAGAATTACAACGTGAACGTGGCGTTTTGACCAATGATGATATCATTGATGTGGTTAAAATGTTGGTAGATATCCGTGATGGTCGTGGTGTGGTTGATGATATTGACCATTTGGGTAACCGCCGTGTACGTTCGGTCGGTGAAATGACAGAAAACCAATTCCGTGTTGGTTTGGTGCGTGTTGAACGTGCAGTCAAAGAGCGTTTAAGCTCGGCTGAATCGGACAATTTATCACCACAAGATTTGATTAATTCAAAACCTGTGGCGGCTGCGATTAAAGAATTTTTTGGTTCTTCACAATTATCACAGTTTATGGACCAAAATAACCCATTGTCAGAAATCACACATAAACGCCGTGTTTCTGCTTTAGGGCCAGGTGGTTTGACACGTGAACGTGCGGGCTTTGAGGTGCGAGACGTACACCAAACGCATTACGGTCGTGTGTGTCCAATTGAAACGCCAGAGGGTCCAAATATTGGTTTGATTAACTCGTTGGCAGTATTTGCAAAAACCAATGAGTATGGCTTTTTAGAAACCCCTTATCGTAAAGTGGTTGATGGTCAAGTCACTGACGAAATTGAATATTTATCAGCGATTGAAGAAGTTGGTACAGTGATTGCACAAGCGGATTCTCCTGTTGATGCACAAGGCAATTTATCAGAAGATTATGTGACGGTACGTAATTATGGCGAATTTGTGCGTATGCCAAAAGAAAAAGTGACGCATATGGACGTTTCACCACGTCAAGTTGTGTCGGTGGCGGCAAGTTTGATTCCATTCTTGGAGCATGACGATGCGAACCGTGCTTTGATGGGTTCAAACATGCAACGTCAAGCCGTGCCTACTTTGCGTTCTGATAAGCCACTTGTCGGTACGGGCATGGAGCGTCACGTGGCTCGTGACTCTGGCGTGTGTGTGATTGCCAAACGTGGCGGTACGATTATGGACGTGGACGCAAGCCGTATTGTGGTGAAAGTCAACGAAAATGAAATGACCGCAGGCGAAGCAGGTATTGATATTTATAACTTGATTAAAATATACTCGCTCAAAACCAAAATACTTGTATTAACCAACGTATCATCGTGAATTTGGGTGATGAAATCGCACGTGGCGATATCCTTGCCGATGGCCCTTCAACCGATTTGGGTGAACTGGCTCTTGGTCAAAATATGCGTGTGGCGTTTATGCCTTGGAATGGTTATAACTTTGAAGACTCGATTTTGTTATCAGAGCGTGTGGTTAAAGAAGACCGCTTTACCACCATTCACATTCAAGAATTAACCTGTGTGGCTCGTGATACCAAATTAGGTCAAGAAGAAATCACCGCCGATATTCCAAATGTGGGTGAAGCTGCATTAGCAAACCTTGACGAAGCAGGGATTGTTTATATCGGTGCGGAAGTTGAGACAGGCGATATTTTGGTCGGTAAAGTGACACCAAAAGGCGAAACCCAATTAACACCAGAAGAAAAACTTCTGCGTGCAATTTTTGGTGAAAAAGCTGCTGATGTGAAAGACACATCTTTGCGTGTACCATCATCTACCAAAGGTACGGTGATTGACGTGCAGGTATTTACTCGTGATGGTGTGGAAAAAGACAGTCGTGCCAAAGCGATTGAAAAAGCACAACTTGACAGCTACCGTAAAGATTTAAAAGAAGAGTTACGCATTTTTGAAGATGCGGCTCGTAGTCGTGTGATTGGCTTACTAAACGGTCAAGCGGTGAGTGGTGGGGCTGGTTTAAAATCAGGTACAGTTTTGACAACCGATAGCATGGCAGATATGTCGCTTGAAACTTTGCTTGACATTCAACCAATCCAAGAAGAAACCGCCGAGCGTTTGAGTCAAATTGCAGAGTTCTTAAAAGACAAACAAACTGAAATTGACGAAAATTCACCGAGAAAAAACGCAAATTAACCGCAGGCGATGATTTGGCACATGGTGTCCAAAAAATCGTTAAAGTGTATCTAGCCGTTAAACGCCGTATCCAACCAGGGGATAAAATGGCAGGTCGTCACGGTAACAAAGGGGTTGTTTCTCGTATCATGCCTGTAGAAGATATGCCTTACGATGAAAACGGCAACCCTGTTGATGTGGTGCTAAACCCACTGGGTGTACCATCTCGTATGAACGTGGGACAGGTACTAGAAACGCACTTAGGCGGTGCGGCTCGTGGTTTGGGTATCAAAATTGACGAAATGCTAAAAGCACAACGTGCGGTCAATGATTTACGTGAATTTTTAGACAAAATTTATAATCAAATCGGTGGCGAAAAAGTAGATTTAGACAGCATGAGTGATGATGAAATCATTGCTATGTCAAAAAATCTGCGTGCAGGTGTACCGATGGGTACAGCCGTATTTGACGGTGCCAAAGAAACCCAAATCAAAAACTTGCTAGAGCTGGCTGGTATGTCTACCACAGGTCAGCAAGTCTTGTATGATGGTCGTACAGGTGAGCAATTTGACCGTCCTGTAACGGTCGGTTATATGTATATGTTAAAACTTAACCACTTGGTTGATGATAAAATGCATGCCCGTTCAACAGGTTCTTACTCACTTGTAACACAGCAACCATTGGGCGGTAAAGCCCAGTTTGGTGGTCAGCGTTTTGGTGAGATGGAAGTATGGGCATTAGAAGCCTACGGTGCTGCTTACACGCTACAAGAAATGCTAACGGTTAAATCGGACGATGTGGAAGGTCGTACACGTATGTACAAAAACATCGTGGACGGTGAGCAAAACATGGCACCAGGTATGCCTGAATCATTTAATGTATTGACCAAAGAGATTAAATCTTTGGGTATTAACATTGAGTTAAAAGACCATAGTAAAATCAAAAACTAAGCAAAAAACTGCAATCATCAATGATGGTTGCAGTATTCGCTTGTTTTAACAAATTCGCTTTAAAAAATTGATAATTTACTCACGATGGAGAAGTAATTTGAAAGATTTATTAGATATCATGAAAAGCCCTGTGGACTCTACAAATTTAGAGTTTGACAGCATTCAAATTTCTTTAGCATCGCCAGACACCATAAAATCATGGTCGCATGGTGAAGTGAAAAACCTGAAACCATCAATTACCGTACCTTTAAACCAGAACGTGATGGTTTATTTTGTGCCAAAATTTTTGGTCCAGTCAAAGACTATGAATGTCTTTGTGGCAAATACAAACGTCGTAAATTCCAAGGCGTTATCTGTGAAAAATGTGGCGTAGAAGTTACTGCAGCAAAAGTTCGCCGTGAACGTATGGGTCATATTGAGCTTGCCAGCCCTGTTGCTCATATTTGGTTTTTAAAATCATTGCCAAGCCGTATCGGCTTGTTGCTTGATATGACCTTGCGTGATATTGAGCGTGTGTTATATTTTGAAAGCTATGTCGTGACTGACCCTGGTTTGACCAGCCTTGAAAAATATCAACTGCTTGATGACGAAGATTATTTAAAGCCCTAGAAGAATTTGGCGATGAATTTACCGCCAAAATGGGTGCAGAAGCAGTTCAAGATTTATTGCGTGATATTGATGTGGATTTGGAAATTGACCAACTTCGCGAAGAAATTCCGAACACAGGCTCAGAAACCAAACTGAAAAAAATGTCAAAACGCTTAAAATTGTTGGAATCTTTCCGTGATTCTAACAACAAACCTGAGTGGATGGTAATGAATATTTTACCTGTATTGCCACCAGATTTGCGTCCGTTGGTACCACTGGAAGGCGGTCGTTTGCAACTTCAGATTGAACGATTTGTATTCGCCGTGTGATTTAACCGTAACAACCGTTTAAAACGTTTTATTTAGAATTAAACGCACCTGACATTATCGTGCGTAACGAAAAACGTATGTTACAAGAATCGGTTGATGCCTTGCTAGATAATGGCCGTCGTGGTCGTGCGATTACTGGCTCAAACAAACGTCCTTTAAAATCTTTAGCGGATATGATTAAAGGTAAACAAGGTCGTTTCCGTCAAAACTTGTTAGGTAAACGTGTGGACTATTCAGGTCGTTCGGTGATTACCGTAGGCCCATACTTGCGTTTGCATCAATGCGGTTTGCCAAAGAAAATGGCGTTAGAATTATTTAAACCATTTACTTACGCAAAACTATTACAAAAAGGTATCGCAACAACGATTAAAGCTGCCAAAAAAATGGTTGAGCGTGAAGAACCAGCCGTTTGGGATATGCTTGCCAGTGTGATTCGTGAACATCCAGTACTATTGAACCGTGCACCAACACTGCACCGTTTGGGTTTACAAGCGTTTGAGCCTGTGTTGATTGAAGGTAAAGCGATTCAGTTGCACCCATTGGTGTGTTCAGCGTTTAACGCCGACTTTGACGGTGACCAAATGGCGGTTCACGTGCCATTGACGTTAGAAGCACAGCTTGAAGCGCGTGCCTTGATGATGTCTACCAATAATATTTTGTCACCTGCCAACGGTGAGCCGATTATCACACCATCGCAAGACGTTGTGTTAGGTCTATACTATATCAGCCGTGGTAAAGTGAATGCCAAAGGCGAAGGCATGACTTTTTCTAATGTCAAAGAAGTGTATCGTGCTTTGGGTGCGAATAAATTAAGTGTCAACGCTAAAATCAAAGTGCGTGTTACCGAAACTACTTTTGATGAAGATGGCACAGAACATACTGCCACTCGCATGATTGAAACCGTTGCAGGTCGTTGCTTAATTTGGAACATCACGCCAAAAGGCATGAGCTTTGACGAAGTAAACAAAGAGATGACTAAGAAAAATATCTCAAAACTGATTAACTCATGTTACCGTAAAATGGGCGTAAAAGACAGCGTTATGTTCGCTGACCAATTGATGTACTTAGGTTTTGCCCAAGCGACCTTGTCAGGCGTTTCTATTGGTATGGAAGACATGGTCATTCCACCAAGCAAAAACCAAATCATTGAATCGGCTGATGCAGAAGTACGTGAAATTGAACATCAATTTGAACAAGGTTTTGTAACCGCAGGTGAACGTTATAACAAAGTGATTGATATTTGGTCTCGTACCAATGAACAAATCGCCAAAGCGATGATGGACAACCTATCATTTGACACCGTGATTAACCGTGATGGTAATGAAGAAAAAGAAAAATCTTTCAACTCAATTTACATCATGTCAGACTCAGGTGCTCGTGGTAGTGCGACACAGATTCGTCAGTTGGCAGGTATGCGTGGCTTGATGGCAAAACCTGACGGCTCTATTATTGAAACGCCAATTAAAGCAAATTTCCGTGAAGGTTTGAGCGTTTTGCAGTACTTTATCTCAACGCACGGTGCACGTAAAGGTCTTGCGGATACCGCATTGAAAACCGCAAACTCGGGTTACTTAACTCGCCGTTTGGTGGACGTAGCACAAGACTTGGTGATTACCCAAGAAGACTGTGGCACAGAAAAAGGCATTTTGATGAAGCCACACATTCAAGGTGGTGAAATCATCGAACAACTGGGCGACCGTGTATTGGGTCGTGTAACCGCCAAAGACGTGATGTCAAACAAAACAGGCGAAGTTGCTATTCCAGCAGGTACATTGCTTGATGAGCATTGGGTAAAAGTACTTGATGAACATGGTATTGATGAAGTTTGGGTACGTTCGGTCATTACTTGTGATGTACCATATGGCGTGTGTGCAAAATGTTACGGTCGTGATTTGGCTCGTGGTCATCGTGTCAATATCGGTGAGTCAGTCGGTGTTATGGCAGCTCAGTCAATCGGTGAGCCGGGTACACAGCTTACCATGCGTACATTCCACGTAGGTGGTGCGGCATCTGCTGAATCCGTTCAAAACAGCATTCAGGTAAATAACGCAGGTACAGTACGTTTCCAAAATTTAAAATCAGTAAAACACGCTGATGGACATTTGGTGGTAGTTTCTCGTTCTGCTGAAATCAGTGTTACCGACGATTTGGGTCGTGAGCGTGAGCGTTATAAAGCACCATACGGTTCATCTGTCTTGGTAATGGACGGTGAAACGGTAAGTGCAGGTCAAACCATTGCAAAATGGGACCCACATACCCACCCAATTATTACCGAAGTATCAGGTAAAGCTCGCTTTAACGATATCACCGATGGTATCACAGCGACCATGAAGATTGATGAAGCCACAGGTATGAGCTCTTACGAAATCTTGGCGACCAAAGACCGCCCAAGCTCTGGTAAAGACTTGCGTCCTGCGATTATTCTTGACACCAAAGATGGCAAAGAGGTGATTTACTTCCTACCACAACAAACCATCATCGTGTACACGAAGGTGATGAAGTTACCACAGGCTCGGTGTTAGGTCGTGTTCCACAAGAATCATCAGGTACAAAAGATATTACGGGTGGTTTGCCACGTGTCGCCGACTTGTTTGAAGCCCGCCGTCCAAAAGATCATGCGATTATGGCTGAAATGAGTGGTACAGTCAGTTTTGGTAAAGATACCAAAGGCAAAAACCGCTTTATCATTACCAATGATGATGGTGAAATGCACGAAGAGTTGATTCCAAAATGGCGACAAATCAACGTGTTTGAAGGTGAGCGAGTGGAGCGTGGTGAAGTGATTGCCGATGGTCCTGCCAACCCACACGATATTTTACGCTTAAAAGGCGAAACCGAATTGGCAAACTATATTGTCAATGAAGTACAAGACGTTTACCGTTTACAAGGCGTAAAAATCAATGACAAACACATTGAAGTCATCATTCGTCAAATGCTTCGTAAAGTAGAAATTATCGAAGGCGGTGATTCAAGCTACTTTAAAGGTGACCAAGCCGAATACGCTGATATCGTGGCATTAAACCAAAAACTTGACAGCGAAAATAAATTCCCTGTGAAATTTGAACGTTTATTGATGGGTATTACCAAAGCATCGCTTGCAACCGAAAGCTTTATTTCGGCAGCATCGTTCCAAGAAACCACACGTGTCTTGACAGCCGCTGCGGTAATGGGTAAAGTTGATGACTTGCGTGGTCTAAAAGAAAACGTGGTTGTCGGTCGTCTTGTACCATCAGGAACAGGTTTGGCATATCATACCTATCGCCAAAATACGGTGAATACAGCAGACGAAATCATCAACACTGATGTGTTAGACAATGCGTTGGTTGAAGGTGTGATTCCTGCTGATGTGGATAATTTCACCGAAGAGTTCCAAAACAAATTTGCAGAAGAATTTAACAGTCAAGAAAACAAATAATTTGATTGTCAAATATTTAGCAAAACAAAAGGGTCAGTTCGTAAGAATTGACCTTTTTGTTTGGCGTTTTTTGGTGAAAAGTGCTATAGTTGTGTTTATTTGTAAAATTTAGGAAAAAATTATGGCAAACCGTGTCGCACGTTATCAAGCGGATAGAACCAACCAAAAATTTTATTTTAGCCGAATTTATTGCCAGCTGGCAGAAGAAACACCCCAAGCCCAACTGCAAACTGCTCATGTCGAATCGGCAATTTTGCATTTGTACGGTGGTTATTTGGCATTTTTACAGGAAATTTCCCATTATTATCATGTCAATTTGGCAGAACCCAGTCTGGCAAACATTGAAAAAGCATTGGCAGAGCGAACCCAAATTTCACCTGAAATTGTGCGTTTAAAAAAACTTTTACAAGTAGACTTTTTGGCAGACATTGAACAAGCCGTAAAACAAGTTAATTTTAAGCCTGTCCCCAAAGAAAAAACTGAAAACAATGAAAAAGTTGTATTAAATGGCAAATTGCCTGTGGTGGATGTGATGGCAAAGGCAACGACTGATGGCTTGGTGATATCGGTGGATATGGTACGTCAGTGGCGTGGGCAGTTGCTTGAAGTGGTGGAAAGTTTGCGAGAAGGTATGGTTGAATTTTAATCAAAAAAAATCCCAAAGTTGTTTTGGGTTTTTTTGTTTGCAAAATAATGGATTATTCTTCGGCAGATTTGACTCGGCGGTTGGATTCAATTTGTGCCATGTTGCGGTTTTGTTTGGGTTGTTCGCTTGGCGTATCGTCAGTTGTAGAGGCGATGTCAGGCTGTTGTTCAGGACGTTTTTGGGTAACGCCTTTCGGTGGTTTGGTTTCATCTTTGATTTCGTTGCCTTTGCTGTCCAAACGTCTTTCGCCATTGTCGGTTAGTTCAATGGTTTCTTGTTCTTGTTTTTTGGATTTGGCACGGTTGTTAACAGATACCCATTGTACAGGTTTGTCTTTGAGCATTTTTGAGGTAAAATCCATCCACACAGGCAGGGCTGCCACACCACCAAACTCACCACGTCCTAAGCCGACAGGTTGGTCAAAACCAATCCAAACGATGGTCGCCATCGTTGGGTGAATCCCTGCAAACCATGCGTCTTTGGCATCATTGGTGGTACCAGTTTTACCGCCGACATCAGAGCGTCCAATTGCTTGGGCTTTTTTGGCAGTACCAAGCTGAATCACATCGCGCATCATGTTTGCCATTTGAAAAGCCGAGCTTGAGGCGATAATGCGTGGTGCTTGTTGTGAAGGCTGATATTGGATAGCACTTGGTTTTAATCGGTCAGATTCAGGGCCAGCATCATAAAGCTGAGCTTCTAAATCGGCTCGGCGTTTTAGCAAATCTTTTTTGGCTTTTTCTTCTTTGCTTAATTTTGTGTTTTGTTTTTTATCGGTTGGTTCTTCGGCATCGTCATTTGGCTTGCTTTCTTCTTTATCAATTGGATTTTCGTTGAGTAAATCCGCTTTTTTGGTTTCGTTGTTGTTTTTGCCGTCTTTTTGTAATTGTTCAAATGCTTTGAGCGTGTCAGCATTGAGTTTTTTGAGTTGGCTGTTAAAGCAAGTCGCACACGCATTTTGTGGATTAGCTTGGAAAATTAATTTGCCATTATAATCAAATATTTGTTCAATAAAATAAGGTTGAATACGATGTCCACCATTGGCAATCGTTGAATAAGCGGTCGCCATTTGTACGGGTGTGGCTTCGCCAGAACCCAATGCCAATGATAGCGTGGTCGGCATACGGTCTTTTTCAAGCCCCAGTTGGCTCAACATTTCTCGGGTATCAGGAATACCTGCTGAACGTAAGACACGAATAGATACCAAGTTTCTGGATAAATAAAGCCCTGTACGCAGTGGAATTGAGCCTAAAAAGCGTCCATCAGCATTTTTTGGGGTCCAGTTACCAACCTTTAACGGTCCGTCCGATACCAAAGTATCAGGGCTAAAGCCTTTTTCTAAAGCGGCGGTATAAACCAAAGGCTTGATGGTAGAACCTGGCTGGCGATAGCCTTGTAAGGCACGGTTAAATTTGCTTTTGTTAAAGTCAAAGCCACCAACGGCGGCAATTAACGCCCCTGTATCAGGCTCAACAGAGACTAAAGCCCCTTCTACCGCAGGCAGTTGAACCAAGTTCCATTTTTCGGAATCGTTTTCGTTTTGTGTTACATATACCACATCATGCTGACGCACACTGACACTGCCATAAGACTGACGTACGTATGACAATGAGCCTGTGATTTTTGTGCCGTTTTTCATTTGGGCTTCAAACTGATTACCAGAAATCAGTTTGGTAACTTCAACGGGATAAAAAGGTGGAATATCTGGAAAATTGGCAAATACTGCAGGTTTTGACTTTTTATCTTTGGCATATTTGGTGTTGGGTGGTCTTCGCCAACCATGACGGCGGTCATACGCAAACAAGCCACGTTTTAACGCATTGTCGGCGATTTCTTGTTCTTTGCTGTCAATGGTTAATTTCACACGCCAACCAGAATCCATCACGCTTTCGCCATATTGCTCAACCAAGGCAACACGAGTCATTTCGGCAAGATAAGGAAAGTTTTTATCCAGTTTTTCTTGATAAAGTTTTAAGTTAATCGGTGCATTGACTGCTTCATCATATTGGGCTTGGGTGATAGCACCATTTTTGAGCATTTGTCCCAAAATCCAGTTGCGGCGTTCTAAGGCACGTTCAGGATTGACGACAGGATTGTATTTTGATGGGGCTTTTGGCAAACCTGCAATCATTGCCATTTCGGCAATGGTTAAATTGTCCAAAGATTTGCTATAATATTGTTTGGCAGCCGCCTTAATCCCGTATGCCCCTTGACCCAAATAAATTTTATTCACGTATAAAGTAAAAATTTCATTTTTGGTCAATTTTTCTTCAATTTTTCTAGCTAAAAATAACTCAACCAATTTACGGTTTAAGGTTCGCTCAGGCGATAAAAAATAATTTTTGGCAACCTGCATGGTAATGGTAGAACCGCCCGTTTGTCCTTCATCATCGCTCACCGCTTCGGCTACGGCACGTCCAATCCCTTTGACACTGATGCCGCTATGCTGAAAAAACTGGCATCTTCGGCAGCCAAAAACGCATTCACCAAATCTTTTGGCACATCTTCATAGGCGACAGGCAAAGACATGGTATTACCATACTGTCCGATGAGTTGGTTATCGCTTGTGTAAATTTGTAAAGGCATGGCAAGTTTGGCTTGTTTTAGCTCATCAAGGCTCGGCAAACTTGGCGTGATATACATCGCCATACCATAAAAACCAATCGGAAATGCTAAAACCAATACAATTGCCAATGCAACAATGGCTAAAATCAAATTAACAAAAAACTTTAACAATGAAAAAGAAGTGGCATTTTTAGACATACAGATTAACATAGGAAAAATAAAATGCTATTATACCCAAAAAATTTCAACAGCAGTAAAAATTCTTTGCCATTTATCCTATTTTTATTCCATTTATTAGATAAAATTTAAAAAATGGTTGAATATTGTTAATCAATGCAGTATTGTATACACTGTAGAAATTTTCTGTTACCGACACTAGTATATTAAGGAACATTGTTGTGAGGTTCTTAACAAAAAGCAACAAACAAATTATCGGTGTTGATGTTACTTCAACATCGGTAAAAATGGTTGAAATTGTCCGCCAGCAAGGACTATTTCACCTAAAATTATGGTATTGAACCGCTCAATCGGGGTGCTGTGATTGATAAAGAAATCAAAGACCCAGAAGCGGTAGGCGATGCGATTAATAAACTTAGTCGCTCGTTGAGTTTGTCTAGCAAAAACGTGGCAACAGCCGTTTCGGGTGCATCTGTGATTAGCAAAATCATTGAGATGGATACTGCCATGTCAGATACTGACCGTGAGGCTCGTATTCGTCTGGATGCTGACCAATATATTCCATATCCTTTAACCGAAGTTAATTTGGATTTTGAAGTATTAGGGCCTGCAGCTGATGAAGGCAAATCTCGTGTGCTGTTGGTCGCATCACGCTCTGAAAATGTGGAGCAACGTGTTGAAGTGATGACGCTTGCAGGACTTGAGACAAAAGTGGTTGATGTGGAGTCTTATGCTATTGAGCGTGCATTTCAGCTCATCGTGGATAGTTTGCCGGGACAACCACAAAATGTTGCCTTAATTGATATCGGTCATAGTCAAACGACTTTGTATATCGCCAAAGATGGTGATTTTGTTTATAGTCGCGAACAATTGTTTGGCGGTGGACAGCTCACAGAAAGTATCCAAATCGTTATGGCTTAACTTATGAAGAAGCCATGACAAACAAGAAAAACATGACATTACCAGATGATTATCAATCAGATGTGTTAATGCCATTTTTGGATTCAATTGTTCAACAAATCACCCGTTCGTTACAATTTTATTTTTCTTCAAGCCAAAGTCATCAGGTTGATTATATCTTGTTATCGGGTGGTACAGCAAGTTTGCCCGGCTTGGCAAGCATGGTTGAACAAAAATTGGGTAGTCGTACCAGCATTGCCAATCCATTTGCCAATATGACGATTGGTAATCAAGTCAATACTGAGTCATTGTTGGTTGATGCACCTAGCTTGATGGCAGCGTGTGGTTTGGCATTAAGGAGTTTTGACTGATGGCAAGAATTAATTTACTGCCTTGGCGTCAAGAGGTTCGTGAACGTAAAAATAAAGAGTTTATGACCTTGATTGTGGCTGTGTTGTTATTATCATTACTCGCCGCTTTTGCAGCTTGGAGTTATTTTAATAACCAATTAACAGACCAACAAGCCGCCAATGAAAAAATCAAACAAGAAAATACCAATCTTGATAAAGCATTAACCGAGATTGAAACCTTAGAGCAACAGCGTGATGATATCATTGCACGTATGAAGGTGATTCAAGATTTACAAGGTCGTCGTCCTGTGCCTGTGCGTGTTTGGGACGATATTGCACGTTTAATCCCTGCACAAATGTATTTAACCAATATGAAGCGTGAAGGTGATTTGATTACTTTTACAGGACAGGCGAGTGATAATACCGTTGTTGCGAATTTTATCCGTGCGTTAGATGGCTCTGAATGGTTGCAAGATTCTGCTGTGGTGAGTTTGCAACAGCCTGATGCAGTTGCTTATAAACAAGCCACGACTGCACCGCAATCAGTGAATGGTAAACCACCTAGACCGACTTATCCAGAAGACAGTTATTTGACATTTGTGGTAACCACCAAAATTAGTCAAGGTGCTGCCAGTGGCACAGCAAGCACGGCTAGTCCAGTCGCATCAGCACCAGCACCTGTGATGGCACAGCAACAAGTTGCATCAACTGTTCCAAGTAGCCAAGCATCAGCGGCTCAAGTGGCACAAGCACCTGTTGCGAGTGGTGCATCTGTGGCAAAGCCTGCAAGCACTGCAACAGTTACCAATCCAAAAGCATCAACTGCTAGCACGGCAAAGGAGTAATCAATGGTTAAATTAAACAAACCAACGAAAAAGCCGTTACTATCTAAAAAGGCAAAAAAAGTTGTTGATAAAAAACCAAAGAAATCATTTGATTTTAAAGAGTTTGCTGACAGTTTTAAATCGTTAGACCAAAATAACTATGGTAGCTGGCCTTTGCCTGTCAAAATCACGACCTTGGTGTTTATTGTGGGCTTGGTAGCAGCATTAACATGGGCGTTGCCTATTAGTAGTAAGCGTGAAGAAATTGCTTCTGCGGAAGCAGAACAGCAAACTTTGTTAGACCAATACAAAGAAAAAGAATCAAAAGCTCGTCATTTGCAAGCATATAAAGACCAAATTGCTAAAATGGAAGCAGATTTTAAAGAGTTGTTAAACCAATTACCAAAAGAAACTCGTATTTCGGATTTGGTAGATGGTATTACGATGGTTGGTTCTGGTAGTAATATTAAGTTCCAAGATATTAAGGTTGAGCCTGAAGTTTCACAAGAGTTTTTTATTGAACAGCCTATTCGCATTGCTGCTTTGGGTAATTATCATGAGTTCGGTTCGTTTTTAAGTGGTTTAGCACAGTTGCCTCGTATTGTAACGTTACATGATTTTGAAGTAACCAATACTAAGCCAAGCTTAGACGAAGTGCCACAAACAACTATGGTGTTAAATACCAAAACTTATCGTTCAAAAGATGTAACAGAAGCAACTGCCAAAAAAGATGGTAAAGATGATGCCAAAGCAGGAGACAATAATGAGAGTAAATAATTATATTGTATTATCCCTGCTCGTATCTTTTGGCTTAACTGCTTGTGCGGATAGAGTGGGACTTGCCGAACAAAAAATGCAGGAGATTCGTAATCAACCTGCACAGCCTATTCAGCCACTACCTCAGCCACAAGTGGTACAAGCATTTAATTATAGTGCTGGACAGCTTAGAAGTCCATTTATGCCACCAAGTTTGATGTTGCGAGCCACACAAGAAGCTGAAATTCAAGGCGTTCGTCCTGATGAAACTCGTATTAAAGAGCCATTAGAGCAATTTGATTTAAATGAACTCACGTATCGTGGTATTGTTGTTTCTGAAAACGGTGAGCTTTATGCCCTTATTCAGACACCTGAAGGTCGTATTGCCAGTGTCAAAGTTGGTAACTATTTGGGTAAAAACTATGGGCGAATTACAGAAATCACGCCAACTCAAATTAATCTAATTGAAATCGTACCAGACAGCCGTGTTGGGTTTATTGAGCAACCAACTTCTATTGCTGTTACAGCAAGTTAAGACTAAGTATTTAAGGATAATTTTATGAATTTTTTAACCTATCCATGCCGTACCTCTCTATCAAAGCTTGCTGTTGCAGTGGCTACTGCGACTATCACCAGTGTTGCAATGGCGAATGGTACAATCAATCAAGTATCCGTTGGACAAGTAACAACGGATAGCACCACGTTGAATATCGGCTTTAGCCAAGGTGCTGTAAAACCAACGGCTTATCAAATGGCAAATCCAAATCGTTTGGTTTTGGATTTTTCAAATGTCGATAGTCAAGGTATACCCCGTGTTCAAGCAGTTAATCAAGGTCAGATTCATAATGTAACAACTGTTACAAGTGGTAATACCACGCGTATGATTGTAGAGTTAGATGAAAATGCCAAATTCACCAATGCCAATGTGCAAAATGGTCAAGTTGTCGTGACTACTCAGTCATTGCAAGGCAAAATGATTCAAGCACCTGCTATCGCACCTGTGGTTGCCACAACCAATATGCCAGCACCTGCTGAAACGATGGTTGTTAAAGTCAATCCATTATTAAACCCAGCAGTGGCAACCTCTCGTCAATATAGCTATGATGGCTTAACCGCTATCAGTCTAAATGGCTCTGCCAACGGTGGTGCGAGTGTGGGCATCAATTTGGTGAATGACAGCATTCCTGTAGATGTACAACGTACAGGCGATGAATTGGTTATCCGTTTGACAGGTGCAACGATTCCTAATCATTTGCTAAAACAAATGGCAGGTACAGGCTTAGTTGGTAATATCACAGCCAATAATCAAGGACGCAATGGCGTGATTCGTATCGCTATGAATGGTGATTATGAGTATAAAGCCTATCAAACAGGTAGCCAATTAAGCATTAATATTGAACCACCAAAAAAACTGCGTGAACCAACGCTAGAAGAGCGTACCTATACAGGAGCACCACTATCTTTGGAATTCCAAGATGTGAGCGTTCGTCAGATTTTGGAAGTATTGGGTCAACATACCAATACCAATATTATTGCCAGTGATAGCGTATCAGGTAATATTACTTTGCGTTTAATCAATGTGCCTTGGGACCAAGCCTTAGACATTATCTTAAAAAGCAAAAACCTTGACAAACGTGTTAATGGCAACGTGATTTGGATAGCCCCAGCCGCCGAACTCACTAAACAAGAGAATGATGAGCTACAAGCAATTAAAGATAAACAAGAACTTGACCCAGTACGCCCAGAATATATCCGTCTCAACTATGCTAAAGCTGAAGATGTTCGTACAATGATTGAGTCAGATAAAGGTGGAAATGGTGGTAATCACTCTACATCTTTATTATCTTCTCGTGGTACAGTTACCATTGATGCGCGTACCAACACCTTGATTATCAAAGATACCAATGCCAGTATTGCCAATATTCGTGATTTGATTAGCAAAATTGATATCCCTGTAAAACAAGTAATGATTGAAGCACGTATTGTGAATGCAAGCGATAGCTTTAGCAAAGAAATGGGTGTGAAATGGGGTATCTTGGGTGCGAAAAAAGATTTTATTGTCGGTGGTACAGAACAGACACTTTGGGACGTACAAACTACTAACGCAGGCGAAAAACTGAACGTTACTCGTCCAAATAACCTTAACGTCAATTTGGGTGCATCTAACCCAACGGGCTCTGTTGCATTTGGTTTGCTAAATATTTCAGATATGTTGCTAGATTTAGAGTTATCAGCCATGCAGTCTGATGGTCGTGGTGAAGTAGTTTCTAGTCCAAAAGTTTTGACAGCAGATAAACAAAAGGCTAAAATTATGTCTGGTACACAAATACCTTACCAAGAAGCCTCAGCCAGTGGAGCAACATCTACTAGCTTTAAAGATGCTGTTCTTAGTTTGGAAGTAACACCTAATATTACCCCAGAAGGTCGAGTAGGTATGGGTTTAGCTATTACCAATGATAGTGCGAATCTGAATACATCGCCACCAACGATTACTACAAGAGCTATACAAACTAACGTTATTGTAGATGATGGACAAACCGTTGTATTAGGTGGTATTTTTGAAAACACCACTGGTAATAATATGCAAAAAGTTCCTTTTTTAGGCGATATGCCCGGCATTAAGAGTTTATTTAGACGTACTTCTAAAACAAATAGTAAAACAGAAATGTTGATTTTTGTTACACCAAAAATTGTTAATGATGGTGTGAGTCGTATGAATTAATAAAAAACAACTATCATTTGACAAGTTTTTGGGAAATGATAGCGATTTACCACAAATCATCGTATAATATCCCCCGATATGATAAGATGATTTGTGGTTTTTTTATGGTGAATAATTGGCAACCGCCTTTGATAATATTGGTCGGCCCGATGGGGGCTGGCAAAACAACGATCGGCAAACTATTGTCTAATCAATTAAATTATACGTTTTATGATAGCGACCATGAAGTTGAGCGTTTGACAGGGACAACGATTAGTTGGATTTTTGACAAAGAGGGTGAACAAGGCTTTCGCCAACGAGAAAGTAAAACCCTTGATGATTTAACAAAACTTTCGCACGCCGTGATTGCGACAGGTGGTGGTGCGGTGATAACACCGATAAACCGTGATTATTTAAAGCGTGGCGTGGTGGTCTATTTGCGAGCAGAAGTTGATGTGCAGTACGAGCGTACCAAGCATGACCGTAGCCGTCCGCTACTCCAAAATGACAACCCCAAAGCATGTTTAGCTGAGCTGTTTGCGGTGCGAGACCCGATTTATCAATCGCTTGCGGATATTGTGATTACCACTGGCTATTTAACGCCAAAAAAAATGGTAAAAGAAAATTTTTGCACCAATTTACAAAATTTTACCCCAACATTATGGCAAAAATAAAGACAATCCGATTGTGTCCATTCAAGTGACCAAAATTAAACGTCATTAGGGTAAGAGTTTATTTGTGTTAATATAGGATTTTAGTATGGCTAAAGAATTGATTGTTACCACACGTTTACACGATTATCCGATTGTGATTGGTGAAAATTTATTAACAAGTTTTGATTTTTCGCCTTTTATCAAGGGTAAACAAATTTTAATCGTTACCAATGAAACGATTGCACCGTTATATTTGCAACAATTAATTGATAATTTGCCAACAGACAAAAAAATCGCAACCTGTATTTTGGCTGATGGTGAACAATACAAAAACCAAGACAGCATTAACCAAATTTATGACGTGTTAATGCGTGAGCATTTTAGCCGTGATTGTACGTTGATTGCGTTGGGCGGTGGTGTGATTGGTGATATGGTCGGTTTTGCGGCGGCAAGTTTTATGCGTGGCGTGAATTTTATCCAGATTCCAACGACTTTGCTATCACAGGTGGATTCTAGTGTTGGTGGTAAAACAGGTATTAATCACCCACTTGGTAAAAATATGATTGGGGCGTTTTGGCAGCCAAGACTTGTGCTTGCGGATATGGCGTTATTGACGACTTTACCGCAACGTGAATTGTCGGCAGGATTGGCAGAAGTGATTAAGTATGCCTTGATTACTGATTTAGAATTTTTAAACTGGCTTGAGAAAAATATGCAAGGCTTGGTGAGTTTGGACATGAGTTTGCTTGGCGAAGCTGTGTTAAAATCTTGCCAACACAAAGCCAATATCGTCGCCGAAGATGAATTTGAAAATGGCAGACGTGCCTTGTTAAATTTTGGGCATACGTTTGGTCATGTGATTGAAACGCACGAAGGTTACGGCAATTATCTGCACGGTGAAGCGGTGGCGATTGGCATGGTGCAAGCGATGAAATTGTCGCAAAAAATGGGCAATGTCAGTCTTGATGATGTTGCTCGTGTGGAAACTTTGTTAAAAAATGCCAATTTACCAATTTTACCGCCAAAGATTGCGGTGGAAACGGCGTTGGATTTGATGAGCCATGACAAAAAGGTCAAATCTGGGCAAATTCGTTTGATTTTGTTAAAAACATTGGGCGATGCTTATATTACCGCAGATTATGATGCAAGCAGTTTACAACAAGTGCTACAGAATTGATTTAAAAAAGGTTAGATATGTTAAATTTTTTATCAACACGTTATCGTTCATTGGCTGCTCAAGCCAGTGTTTGGCTGATTTTTACAGCAGTGGCAGGTGGCTTGACTTTTATGGTGTGGGTGTCATCAGCGGTAAAACCTGAAGTCAAAAAGAACCAAGATAACGAGATTTCAACGGTTATAGACCCGAATATTTTGTTGTTAAATCACAATCCTGATGAACTCAATAAAATGGTGCAACCGATTAAGTTTGATGCGATTATTCGGGATAAGCGCAACTACCCAAAAGAGTTCAAAGACAGCCGTTTTATCAAAACCAATCTTGGTAAATGGACGGTGCAAGTCATGAACGTGGTGCAACATGAAGTGATTACCGATTATTTGGCGAACCGTTCTGACCGTGATAAGTTTAACTATTTTCGCATTGTTGATGAAGACAATCAAAAACGTTTTGTATTGACTTATGGCACGTTTGGTTCAGCCCAAGAAGCGATTGGGGCGAGTAAATTAATCAAGTTTGATTTGCCAAATAATGTACAAGCCTTTCCAGAAGAGTTTAAATTGTATTTGTCTCAAATGGATGAGTATGAAATCAGCCCACCATTACAAGATATTGGGCGTGATACGCCAAAATCGGTGAATCTAAGCAAAGCCAAGTCTGAGTTGCCAGCACCAAAAGCCCAAGAAACGTCAGCGACCGAAGAAAAACCCAAAGAAAGTATTGAAAAATCTAATAATACCAACGATACTTTGGCGGTTGAAGAAAAACGGGTTGCCAAAAATCCCAATGCTGAACTGAATGAAGCGATTAGACAAAATCAAGACTTTAGTCAAAGATTGCCAGAACCAAAACCTGTTGAGCAAAAAATTGCCAGAGCCAAAACCGACTGGAAACATAGAAAAAAACCGAAAAGCCAAGCGAAAAAAAACAAGCTGAGAAAAACCAGTGGAAAAAACAGAACGTCAAAAAAGCTGATAATAACAACGAGGAATAAAAAAAAGCCTGTTTTAGCAAAAAACAGGCTTTTAACCATTTGAAAACCCCACACAAAAAAATTCGGAATTAATCAATCAATAAAAATAGTAGCTTTTTTGTTATCAATTTCGTTAAGATAGACGGTTGTATTGATTGTATTTTACAGTAGCCTTCGCAACTGTCCATTTTTTCAGTTTTGCATTTAGGGAACACGTCTATGTCCTCACATTTATATTCTCACCAACATAACCTTTATCAACCTGATGAATTTAAAGACAATTGTGGTTTTGGTCTGATTGCACACACGCACGGCGAAGCCAGCCATGACTTGGTGGAAACCGCTATTCACAGTCTAAGCTGTATGACGCACCGTGGTGGTGTGGCAGCCGATGGCAAGACAGGCGATGGTTGTGGTCTATTAATGGCAATGCCAAAAGATTTTTTTCAAAAAGTCGCATCGGACAATGGTTTTACCCTTAATCCGATTTTTGCGGTGGGGACGGTGTTTGTCAATTTGGATAAAGATTTAGCCCAAAAATCACAAGATATTTTAAATAAAGAAATTGAAAATCAAGGTTTAACAGTTGCTGGCTGGCGTGATGTGCCTGTGGATTTGTCAATTGTTGGTGAAATCGCTCGTGAATCGTTGCCAGCGTTTAAACAAATTTTAGTCAATTGTCCAACTGGTATGGACGAACCGACTTTTAACCGTAAATTATTTATCGCTCGTAAAAAAGCCGAATTACAACTCACTGATGACCCATTGTTTTACGTTACCGCTTTAACTTCACAAACCGTGATTTATAAAGGTTTGGTGATGCCTGCGGATTTACCTGCGTTTTTCTTGGATTTACAAGATGAGCGTTTGGCATCGCATATTGTAGTTTTCCACCAACGTTTTTCAACCAATACCTTACCACGTTGGCCGTTGGCACAACCATTCCGCTACTTGGCTCACAATGGCGAATTAAACACCATTGAAGGCAACCGAGATTGGGCGGTGGCTCGTACACCAAAATTCGTTACTGATTTAATCCCAGAATTGCAAGAATTGCACCCATTGGTAAACCGTGTTGGTTCGGACTCATCAAGCCTTGATAATATGCTTGAAGTGTTGGTATCTGGCGGTATGGACTTGTTCCGTGCCTTGTCTATCCTTGTGCCACCTGCTTGGCAAAATGTAGACACGATGGACATGGATTTGCGTGCGTTTTACGAATTTTATTCACAACACATGGAAGCGTGGGACGGCCCTGCGGGCTTGGTAATTCAAGACGGTCGTTATGCCGTGTGTATGCTTGACCGTAACGGCTTGCGTCCATCTCGTTGGGTAACGACCAAAAACGGCTATATCACAGTTGCATCAGAAGTTGGCACTTGGGATTATCAACCTGAAGATGTGGTTGCAAAAGGGCGTGTCGGGCCTGGGCAAATGCTTGTCATTGACACAGAAACAGGCAACATCATGGACACAAAAGCGGTCGGTCGTCAGTTGAAAAAAGCCTATCCGTATCGTTTGTGGTTGCGTGAAAATGCGGTACGTCTGCGTAATGATGAACGTTTGGAAGAAGAAGCGTTAAAATCTGCGATTAAAGGCGATGAGCTTTTTGCTTTACAAAAAATGTTCCACATTACCAATGAAGAACGCACCGAAATCTTACGTCCGTCTGCCGAAAACGGTCAAGAAGCGGTCGGTTCAATGGGTGATGATACACCAATGGCAGTTTTGTCAAAACAAATTCGCCACATGGCGGACTTTTTCCGTCAGCAATTCGCTCAAGTTACCAATCCACCGATTGACCCATTGCGTGAAGCGATTGTTATGTCGCTAGAAACGTGTTTAGGCACAGAAAAAAATATTTTTGACCCAACACCAGACCACGCTAATCGTATTGTATTGTCATCACCTGTGTTGTCGTCAAGCAAAATGGCACAAATCCAAAACATTGACAAAAAAGGTTTTGCCCTACAAGTTATTGATTTAAATTATGATGAAACACAATCATTAGAAAAAGCTCTAAAAAATATCTGTAAACAAGCCGAAAAAGCAGTAAAAGCAGGTAAAGTAATTTTGGTGTTGTCTGATAAAAACATTGAAAAAGGAAAAATCCCTGCCAATGCGATTATGGCGACAGGGGCGGTGCATCACCACTTGATTAACGTGGGCTTGCGTTGCGATGCCAATATCGTAGTGGAAACAGGCTTAATGCGTGATTCACACCATTTAGCGGTATTGCTTGGCGTGGGTGCGACTGCGGTTTATCCATATTTGGCGTACAGCGTCATTGCCGATTTGGTGGAAAAAGGTGAACTATTGGGCGACCCATTATACGCACAAGAAAACTTCCGTAAAAGTATGGACAAAGGTTTGTTAAAAATCTTGTCAAAAATGGGGATTTCAACCATTTCATCATATCGTGGTGCACAATTATTTGAAGCGGTTGGCTTGTCAAAAGAAGTCGTGGACTTGTGTTTTGATGGCGTGGAGAGCCGTATTCAAGGGGCGACTTTTGACGATTTACAAGCCGACCAAAAAGCCTTGGCAAATAACGCCTTTAGCAAACGCACACCGATTGACCAAGGTGGTTTGTTAAAATTTGTGTTTAACAAAGAATATCACGCCTTTAATCCTGACGTGATTCAAGCCTTGCACAAAGCGGTTCGCACAGGCGATTACACCAATTATCAAGCCTATGCCGATATTGTCAATACTCGCCCTGTTGCGACCATTCGTGATTTGTTAAAATTAAAAACCGACAATCCGATTAAACTTGACGATGTGGAAAGCGTTGAAAATATTTTAAAACGTTTTGACTCAGCAGGTATGTCATTGGGTGCATTGTCGCCAGAAGCCCACGAAGCGATTGCCATTGCCATGAACACAATTGGCGGTCGTTCAAACTCTGGGGAAGGTGGTGAAGACCCTGTGCGTTACAACACCGTGCGTAACTCAAAAATCAAACAAGTGGCATCGGGACGTTTTGGGGTAACACCTGCGTATTTGCGTTCGGCAGAAGTCATGCAAATCAAAGTCGCTCAAGGGGCAAAACCGGGGGAAGGCGGTCAATTGCCGGGTGGTAAAGTAAACAGTTTAATCGCTCGTTTGCGTTATTCTGTGCCGGGTGTTACCTTGATTTCTCCACCACCGCACCACGATATTTATTCAATTGAAGACTTGGCACAGTTGATTTTTGACTTAAAACAAGTCAATCCTGATGCGTTGGTGTCGGTAAAACTCGTATCTCGCCCAGGTGTTGGCACAATTGCGACAGGCGTGGCAAAAGCCTATGCCGATTTGATTACCATTCTGGTTATGACGGTGGTACAGCCGCATCGCCGTTATCATCAATTCATTATGCAGGTTCGCCTTGGGAATTGGGTCTGTCAGAAGCTCATCAGTCGCTTCGTGTCAATGGCTTACGCCACAAAGTGCGTATCCAAACCGATGGCGGTCTAAAAACAGGTCTTGACGTGGTAAAAGCGGCTATCTTGGGTGCGGAAAGTTTCGGCTTTGGTACAACGCCAATGATTGCCGTTGGTTGTAAATATTTGCGTATTTGCCACTTGAACAACTGTCCAACAGGCGTTGCCACCCAAAAAGCGGAACTTCGTGATGAACATTTTATTGGTGAAGCCGAAATGTTGATTAATTTCTTTAAATTTGTAGCGACAGAAACTCGTGAATGGCTTGCCAAATTGGGTGTGCGTTCAATGGAAGAGTTGGTCGGTCGTACCGATTTGTTAGAAATTTTGGAAGGCGAAACCAGCAAACAACAACATTTGAATTTGCAACCATTATTGTTTAGCCACCCAATCGCAGACGGCAAACCACAAACGTGTCAAGTAGATAAAAACGAACCGTTTGACAAAGGTTTACTTGCGGAAGAAATGGTGAGCGATATGATGGAAACCATTCGTTCAGGTTCTGGCGGTGATTTTAGCTATCGTATCGGTAACTGCGACCGCTCAATCGGTGCAAGAATTTCGGGTGAAATCGCCCAAATCTACGGCAATCTTGGCATGAGTGGTTCACCGATTAACCTACATTTGACAGGCACAGCAGGGCAAAGTCTTGGTGTGTGGAATGCAGGTGGCTTGAACATTGAGCTTGAAGGCGATGCCAACGACTATGTTGGCAAAGGCATGGCAGGCGGTGAAATCGTGATTTACCCACCAAAAGGCTCAACTTTTGCAAGCCAACAAACCGCCATTGTCGGTAATACTTGTCTTTACGGTGCGACTGGCGGACGTTTGTTTGCCGCAGGTACGGCAGGCGAGCGTTTTGGCGTGCGTAACTCAGGCTGTCATGCCGTTGTAGAAGGTGCAGGTGACCACTGCTGTGAATATATGACAGGCGGTATCGTAACGGTACTTGGCAAAACAGGCTTGAATTTTGGGGCAGGTATGACAGGCGGATTTGCCTATGTACTTGATTTAGATGGGGATTTCTTTGACCGTTGTAACCACGAGTTGATTGATATTCACCGTATTTCTAACGAGCAAACTGAAAGCCATCGTATTCATTTGATGCAAATTATCAAAGAACACGTTGCCAAAACAGGTAGCCAATGGGGGCAAACCTTGCTAGATGATTTTGAGCATTATGTGCGTAAATTCTATTTGGTGAAACCAAAAGCAGCAAGTATTACTTCGTTGTTAAAATCAACCATGGCAGACCCACAATAATTTAAAATTTAAAATTCTCGGCAGGTTAGCGTTTTTACAAAGTTATTTTAATGTTAAAAACGCCACTCACTTAGGAAAATATTATGGCAAAACGTTTACACAACGACTTTCAATTTCTTGACGTAGAACGCACCGACCCTACCAAAAAAGACATTGAAACACGCAAACACGACTTTGTAGAAATTTATTACCCATTTCAAAGCGAAGAAGTTACTCAACAAGCACACCGTTGCCTAGAATGTGGTAATCCTTACTGCGAATGGAAATGCCCTGTGCATAACTATATCCCAAACTGGCTAAAACTCGCCACCGAAGGGCAAATCATGCAAGCGGTGGAATTATGCCACCAAACTAACACCTTGCCAGAAGTTTGCGGTCGTGTCTGCCCGCAAGACCGTCTGTGTGAAGGGGCGTGTACCCTAAATGACGGCTTTGGTGCGGTAACAATCGGTAATGTAGAAAAATACATCACAGATACCGCCTTTGCATTGGGTTGGCGACCAAATACGTCCAATGTTGTTTGGACGGATAAAAAAGTTGCAATTATCGGTGCAGGGCCAGCAGGGCTTGGCTGTGCGGATATTTTGGCAAGAAATGGCGTAAAACCGATTGTTTTTGACAAACGTCCTGAAATTGGTGGGCTTTTAACCTTTGGTATTCCAGAATTTAAAATGGAAAAAAACGTCATGGCTCGCCGCCGTGAAGTACTTGAAGGCATGGGCGTAGAGTTTCGTTTAAATACCGAAATCGGCAAAGATATTCAAATTGAAGAAATTTTGAAAGAATACGATGCTGTATTTATAGGCATGGGAACTTATACCTATATGCGTGGCGGTTACACAGGCGAACATTTGCAAGGCGTTTACGATGCGTTGGACTTTTTGATTGCCAATGTAAATCGTTGTCAAGGTTGGGAAAAAGACCCAAAGCGAATACATTGACGTAGAAGGCAAAAATGTCGTGGTAGCTAGGCGGTGGCGATACCGCAATGGACTGTAACCGCACCAGTATCCGTCAAGG
>CAKMOY010000100.1 GCA_927911235.1 uncultured Moraxella sp. | reverse complement strand
TCTAATTTACTCAATACATCAACAATTCAAAATATTTTAAATTTTGGGGCTGTACTAGATTAGCTATCATATTATACTAAAAAATATGAAGCTAACACATTGTAGATTAAGTAAAAAAGTACAGAAAAAACCACTTGAATGTTTTGTACTAGAAGTTACTGCTCGAGCAGCAGCTGATTTACTGCAAATTCACCCTAATTCAGCAGCTTTATTTACCGTAAAATAGACTTGTGATAGAATACAATCTTAGCCTTGAAGCTCACGAAACCTTTGACGGTGAAATAGAACTTGATGAAAGCTATTTTGGTGGTATTCGTAAAGGCAAGCGTGGTCGTGGTGCAGGTGGAAAGACTGCTGTCTTTGGTCTTTTTAAAAACGTAATGGTAGAGTTTATACCGCAGTTTAAAATATTGAGAAAATGGTGTAAAATTTAACTCTAATCTAGTACAGCCCCTTTTTTAAAATTAGGACTTACGCATTTTAAAACCTTTCCGTTCATGGTGAGCTTGTCGAACTATAGGAAACGTTACCCTTCGACAAGCTCAGGGCGAACGTTTCTCATAATTTTGCGTAAGTCCTACAAATAACAATAAAGTGGGTGTCATCAAAAATTTGCTCAAAAAATAGTCAAGGCACATTTTGGGCACATAAGATTTTTAAACGGTTTTTTTGAGCCCAAAATGATAAAAGTGGTCAAAGCTTTCAACTTACAAAAACCTTTGATCCCCTTGATTTTACAAGCAATAAAAAACCCCAATTATAAAATTAGGGTTTTTAAAATATGGTAGGCGTAAACGGATTCGAACCATCGACCCCCACCATGTCAAGGTGGTGCTCTAACCAACTGAGCTATACGCCTAAAAGTGCGACTATTTTAACAACTTTTTGATAATTTGCAAGTGATTTTTCACATTTATCAAAAATTAAATATCAAGAACCAAGGCATTAAGCCACTTCAGCGCTTAATGCAATGTCAATATTACCTTTAACAGCCTTTGAATAAGGGCAGATTTCATGGGCTTTTTCAACGATTTTGGTTAAATCGTCTTGGCTGATTTGGGTGTTTTTGGCGACGACATGGATTTTGAGTGATAGGTTAAAGTCAGTATCGCCTGCTTTATTCAAATCCACTGACACTTGTACTTCATCATCAAAGCTAGCATTGGCTTGTTTTTTTGCCAAGCCTAACGCACCGTCAAAACATGACGCATAGCCAATGGCAAACAGTTGTTCTGGATTATTGCCTTGTCTATTTGATGCAGGTGGCACGATGTTAAAGGTGGTGTCCGAGTCGCTTAAGGTGGCTTTACCATCTCTTGCTCCAATGGCGGTGGCGGTTGTGCTGTAGATTACGCTCATAATTTTATCCTTATTTTGGGTTAAAAAAGTTTTTAAAATGCATCTTTAGCTTAACAAATTTTTTTGAATAATTGTGTCGTGATTTTGTTAATCTTTTTCACCAATGTTTTCATCAACTTTTTCAAAGCGTGCGATACTTTCCACATGACCTGTATGGCTAAACATATCCATCACGCCAGCATGGGTTAGGCGGTAGCCTGCGTCAATCAAGGCTTTGGTATCACGAGCGAGCGTAATCGGATTGCATGACACATAGACGATACGTTTTGCATTAAATTTTGGTAAATACGCCATCACTTCCCACGCACCGCTTCTTGGTGGGTCAATCAGCAATGCATCCACGCCTTGCACCCACTCTTTGTCCGAAAAATCTTGGGTCAAATCCTGTGCATAAAATTCAGTATGATCCAAGCCATTGGCGGTGGCGTTCATTTTGGCACGTTCGGTCATTTCGGTGCTACCTTCCACGCCAATGACAAAACCTGTTTCACCGACCTTTTTTGCCAAAGGTAAACTAAAGTTGCCAAGTCCGCAGAACAAATCCAACACTCGTTCACCCTTTTGCAAATCAAGCAAATCACACGCCAATTTTGTCATTTTGCGATTGACCGATAAATTGACTTGGGTAAAATCAAGCGGTGAAAATTCAAACGTAATGTCAAACTCTGGCAAATGATAAAATAATCCGCCTGTCGGTGGCGTGGTTAGGCTTGTTGCACGACCGTTGCTATCGTCAATACGGTGAACTGTATCCGACCCTTTTGGCTGTAACAACAGTTGCCAATTGCGTTTGGCAAAAAAGTCTTGTAATTTTGTCAAATCATTATCCGACAAAGGCGACATATGACGCACGATAACGGCAACCGATTTTTGGCTATCAGGCTCAAAATCTAGCGTTTCGCCCATCGCAACTTCTAATTGCGGAATATCGTTGCGAGCGTCAAGTTCGGTAATTAGCTGTTTTAAAGTGGTGATTTCTTGACCGATACGTTTGTCCAAAATATGACATTTGCTCAAATCCGCCAAAAAATTACTCGCACGCTCACGAAAACCGACCAATGCCGAGTTTTTCTTTTCCACATATCGCACACCCATACGAGCCTTTGTGCGGTAGCCTAGACGGTCGGCAACGAGCGGTTCAAGCCAATTATCAGGTTGCACGCCTGCATGATGTTGCAACAATTCCGCCAAAACCGACTGTTTAAAGGCAATTTGTCCGTCTGCTTGCCAATGTTGCAAACTGCAACCGCCACACACGCCAAAATGCGGACACGGTGGCGTTTGGCGTTCTGGGTGGGCGTTTGCCAATACTTCAAGCGTATCACCTTCTTCAAAGCCTTTTTTGCTGTTGGTGATTTTTACCGACACGGTTTCATTTGGCAAGGCAAAACTTGCAAACACTTTTTTGCCATTTTTTTCGCTGATATGGCTGTCATCTGTGCCATACACGGCAACGCCACGCCCATCGTGGGCTAGATTGGTGATGACAAACGGTAGGGGTGGGGCATCGGCTAGGCGTTTTCTGGTACGTGCGGTGGGTTTGCCTTTTTTGCTTGGGGTGGCGGTGAGTTGGTTATTTTGTTGAGTTGCTGGCGTTGGGCTTGCGGTCATAATGTTCTCAAAGTTTAATCAATAAATAGATAAAAAATTGTGTGCATGATAACCGAAAATACAAAATGTTTAAAGGCGGATTAGGTTAATAATTGCATATTTACAAAATCACAAAACACTTCTCATCAATAAAAGCGTAAAATAAAGAAAAACTTAACAACGGTTTTTTAAATTTTTACAAATAAAATTTTAACAAAAAAAGGAAAAAACATGAGCCAAATCAAACTTCATGTACTACAAGGTGCTTGCCCACTTGTACCGCACACCGCTTTAGCGATGGCAAAAGCGAGCGATAATATTGATTATGACATCATTATAATGAGCCGTGAAGCTCTAAAATCCGCAGAATACCTAGCATTAAATCCAAAAGGTTCAGCACCATTATTGCGTGATGGCGAGTTTGTGTTGTCGCAAACTTTGCGATTTTAAGCTATATTAATGCAAAATTCCCAAAAGCACATATTTTTGGTAAAGGCGATGAGCAACATATCGCCAAAACATTGCAATGGTTAGCATTTGTCAATTCCGATTTGCATCCATCATTAAAGCGTTATTTAATCCAAATGCCGTTTTGCCAAATGCTGATGAAAATTTAGTAAAAGCCTTGCAACAACAAGCGAAAGAAAATATTGTCAATTTGTTAAAATTACCAAATGACGAGTTAAATAATAAAGATTTTTTAAATGGTGAGTTTACCATTGCTGATATGTATTTGTACGTTACGCTACGTTGGGCGACTGCGATGCAGATTGATTTTAGCCAACATACGAACCTTGCTAAATTTATCAAAAATGTAGAAAACCTACCATTGTATTGCAAACGTTAAAAGAGCAAGAATTGGCAGTTTTGTAAGTAAAACTTAACAGTTTTGATAGTATCACTAAAAAAAACACACCAATATTGATGAATTGGTGTGTTTTTTTTCTCTGCACACGACAGAAACTACTAAACAAAGTTGATTTTCTTTTAAAACTGAGAAAATCAACCAACCTATTAAAAAAAGCAAAATCACCACACATAATAAACCGTCTAAATCCAT
>CAKMOY010000099.1 GCA_927911235.1 uncultured Moraxella sp. | reverse complement strand
CAAGACCTACGAGACAAAGCCATCAGCAACTGGCAAAAGACAGGCAACAAAAGCAAAACAGCCAGATTCTTTGAAATCAACCGTAACACCGCCTTTGAAAATTACGTCAAATCTCAAAAGTTTGGCACAGCAAAACAACTTAGAAAACAATACTTAAAAGACCATGCTGATGTCAGTATTTCGTATAATGCTTTTTTACAAACACTGCATCGCATAAACTGGACATTTAAAAAAAAGACCACATACTTTAAGCAAGCAGACCCAATAAAAAAATTGGCTTTAAACTGATGCTTGGATTATTACTTTTAAATGATTTTAACATCATCGCCCCTGTTACCTTTGACGGTGGTTACACACATTAGGTCAATCTTTGCCAAAAGATGAAAAGGTGAGTATCCAAAACGTATTTTGATAATGGATAATGCTAGGTTTCATTATGGTGGCGATTTACAAAAAAATTGCCAAGCAATACAATATAATGCTGATGTATTTACCACCTTACTCGCCTGAACTCAATCCAATTGAACAGTTGTGGGCGGTAATCAAGCAAAAGTTCGTTTAACTCTAAGCAACTTTAACTCGGCTTAAGGATTGTATTGAAAGTTGCTTGGTATAATTAAGTTTTGACTATAACGATTGGCAATACAATAAAAAAGTGGACGTATCAAACGCCCACTTTTTTAACTTTGATAAATGATTATGCGTTTTTCGCATTTTTATCATTTGCCAAAAAGAACCAAGTATCCAGTACCGAGTCAGGATTTAGCGATACTGATGTGATACCTTGTTCCATTAACCAGCACGCCAAATCAGGGTGGTCAGAAGGACCTTGACCGCAGATACCGATATATTTGCCAGCTTTATTACACGCATCAATCGCCATTTTTAGCACTTTTTTGACCGCAGGGTCACGTTCATCAAACAGATGCGATACGATTTCAGAATCACGGTCAAGCCCTAGTGTTAATTGGGTCAAGTCGTTTGAGCCGATTGAAAAACCGTCAAAGTATTCCAAAAATTCGTCCGCCAATAACGCATTGGTTGGCAATTCGCACATCATAATGATACGCAAGCCATTTTCACCACGTTTTAAACCATTTTCGGCAAGTAGCTCAATCACACGCTTGGCTTCGCCTGTGGTACGCACAAATGGAATCATGATTTCTACATTGGTTAAACCCATGTCATCACGCACACGTTTTAAGGCACGGCATTCTAATTCAAAGCAATCACGGAAGTTTTCTGATACATAACGGCTTGCCCCACGGAAACCTAGCATTGGGTTTTCTTCTACAGGTTCGTACAGTTTTCCGCCGATTAGGTTGGCATATTCGTTGGATTTAAAATCACTCATACGCACGATAACAGGTTTGTCGTGGAAAGCGACCGCAAGGGTAGAAATGCCTTCCACCAGTTTATCCACATAAAAATCAACAGGTCTTGGTCGTATATTTTGGCATGATATTACTCGTGATAAAATTGATTATTATATTGCAGTTTTAACTATAGTTGAAAGATAAGGCGTGCTATTTGGTGTTCATTTAGGGGTGTTTAGGCGAAAAAGCATTGTATTCTTCGGTAGTTGCTGTCATTTGTTGTGCTGTTGGTAAAGTGCCTGCTATTTTTTTTAGGTTACTGCTTTGGGCGGTAATGATAGCTATTATCATTAGGCTTAAACAGGTAATTCTTGACTTGTTCATGTTAAGGTTTTGGGTTAAACTAGTTTCTAGTCTGTTAAGGTTTGGCATGGTGGTGGTTCGTGAGAAAAATTGTTATTATGACATGGCTTTAACAGACTTTTTTTGTTTTTTTGTTGTGTGCTGAGAAAAATGATATAAAAGTTTAACAATAAAACTGTATTTTACAAACCCAATCAACTTGCAATTTTAACAATTACCCCAAAATACTACAAAAAAGCAAAAAAAGAGAACACCATGCAGATTTATTTGGCTCGTAACAACGTCCAAGCAGGACCGTACACCCTTGAACAATTTAACCAAATTTTGGCAACAAACCAACTTTTGCCGAATGATTTAATGTGGCACGAAGGGCTTGCCAACTGGCAAAGCGTGGGCGACACCGTACAAAACCGCACACACTACAACCCAACGGCAACAGACGAACCCGACTACATCATCAACAACACGCCACAGCCTGCCGAACCTGTGCAAGAAGAAAAAAAATCCTCAAGCATATGGGACAAATACAACGCCAACAATCCGCACAAAACCCCAAAAAATAACGAAAAACCAAGCCTTTTTAAAACCGAAAAAAAGGACATGGATATCGCTCACGCTAACAAACAGCTCACCCTTGCCCCGATTGGCAGTCGGATTTTGGCAAAATTGATTGATTTTGGTTTGATGGTATTAGCGTCATCGCCTTTGGTGATTGCGTTGATGAACAGCCCAAGTTTTGACAAAATCAAAACCATGGCAGAGCAAGGCGTAACCCAACTTAGCACCGCTCAACAGATGGAACTTTTGTCAGTTGTGCCACAGCATATTTTGGTTTTGACCAATATTTTGGTTTGGGGAACTTTATTTGCTCAGATGTTATTACTGATGAAGCGTGGACAGACGCTTGGCAAAATGGCCATGGGTATTCGTGTGTTGGATATTAACAGCAATGCCATTCCTAACTTTTTAAATTTGATTGTATTACGCAGTATTTTACCGATCTTAGCATATTCGTTGTCGGCGTTTGGTTTAGCATTTTTGCTGGTGGATTTTGTGTTTATTTTTATGAATGAAGATAGACAAAGTTTGCATGACAAACTGGCAAAAACTTATGTCGTGGTAGCTGATGATACCCAAATCAATCCACTTGAACTCAAGCCAAAAGCCTAATCTATCAATATTTTCAATAAAATTTTGTAGCATGGGTTAGCTGTAAGAACCTCAAGCGTTATTTACACTTTGTTTAAAATAAAACTCCAACCACTCATAAGGAGTAAAGGTTTGAGTTTTGCCAGTAATATCATTCTTTTTTTAGTTAAAGATGAATGGGTTTAACGGTATTATAGAAATTAAGAAATCTTGTTAATTCTTGCTTTCTATGTTCACTACCTGTAAATTCACATTGTTCATGCCACATTTCCATGAGCGTACGTATTACTCGTTCTGCTTTACCATTGGTTTGTGGTTTGGCAACTTTGGTGAATTTCTGATTGATGTTGTTATCATAACAGGCTTTGACAAATTCATGGTCTTTTGTGCCTTTATATTCTGTGCCATTG
>CAKMOY010000098.1 GCA_927911235.1 uncultured Moraxella sp. | reverse complement strand
TTTACGGTCATTTTCGGTCAAGTGTTTTTTACGCAGACGGATAGATTTTGGCGTAACTTCAACCAATTCATCATCTTCAATAAATTCTAACGCTTGTTCCAACGTAAAGATAATTGGTGGCGTTAAAATAATCGCATCGTCTGTACCACTTGCACGCACGTTGGTCAGCTGTTTGGCTTTGGTTGGGTTTACTACCATGTCATCGCTACGAGAGTTTTGACCGACAATCATGCCTTCGTATACTTCGGTTTGTGGCGACACGAACATACGTCCACGGTCTTGTAGGTTGAACAAGGCATAGCCTAACACCGTACCTGTCACCATCGAGATTAACACACCGTTTTGGCGTTTTGCCACTTCGCCCGCTTTGACAGGACCATAGTGTGAAAAACTTGAAGTCATAATCCCTGTACCTGATGTCAAGGTCAAAAACTCTGAACGGAAACCAATTAGACCACGAGACGGCACGACCGCTTCAATACGGATACGACCTTTGCCGTCCACTTCCATATTGGTTAGTTCGCCTTTACGGTATCCCATTTGTTCCATTACCGCACCTTGATGTTGTTCTTCAACGTCAAAAATCACGTTTTCGTACGGTTCTTGTTTTTCGCCATCAACTTCACGTACAATCACTTCTGGACGAGAAACGCCAAGTTCAAAACCTTCACGACGCATATTTTCAATCAATACCGATAAATGCAATTCGCCACGACCAGACACTTTAAATTTATCAGGACTGTCGGTATCTTCCACACGCAACGCCACATTGTGAATCAATTCACGCTCAAGACGTTCACGGATATTACGAGAAGTCACGAATTTGCCTTCTTTACCTGCAAATGGTGAGTTATTTACTTGGAAAGTCATCGAAACAGTCGGCTCATCAACGCTTAACGCTGGTAAGGCTTCGACATTTTGTGGATCGCAAATCGTGTCCGAAATATTTAACGCATCAATACCTGTGATACACACGATATCACCTGCTTGTGCCATCGGCACTTCAATACGCTCCAGACCGTGATAACCCATGATTTGCAAAATACGACCATTGCGTTTGTTGCCTTCTTTGTCAATCACGGTTACAGGCGTGTTGGTTTTTACCGAGCCACGTTGAATACGACCGATACCGATTAAACCTTTAAAATTGTCATAATCAAGGCTAGAAATTTGCATTTGGAACGGGCCCTCGGTATCCACGTGCGGTGGTTCTACCACATTGACAATCGTTTCAAACAACGGTTGCATATTTTCCGCCAATGCGTCAGGCTCTAATCCTGCAATGCCGTTCATCGCTGATGTATAAACAATCGGAAAATCCAACTGCTCATCGGTTGCACCCAAATTATCAAACAAATCAAACACTTGGTCCATCACCCAGTCTGGACGTGCCGATGGTTTGTCAATTTTGTTAATCACAACAATTGGTTTTAAGCCGCGCGCAAAGGCTTTTGATGTAACAAAACGTGTCTGTGGCATAGGACCATCAACCGCATCAACCAGCAATAGAACACAGTCCACCATCGACATCACACGTTCAACTTCGCCACCAAAGTCGGCGTGACCGGGGGTATCCACGATATTAATACGGTATTCTTGACCGTCTTTTGGATTGGTCCAACGGATTGCAGTGTTTTTGGCTAAAATAGTAATCCCACGCTCTTGCTCTAGGGCGTTTGAGTCCATCACACGCTCAACCTCGGCAGCACGCTCACCAAAAGTACCTGATTGTTGTAGAAGTTTGTCAACCAAAGTGGTTTTACCATGGTCAACGTGGGCAATAATCGCAATATTGCGAAGATTTTTGATAGAATCTGACATAAATTTCTCTTGATAAATTTTATAAAATAACAAAAAAGCTACCCGTTCAAGGGGTAGCTTTTCTGGTTTCTCATGCTAAAGATTATTGTACGTTCATATCTTTAGTTTGGGTAACTGTTTGAGTTTTGTTACCAGAGATAGTTGCGTATACACGACGGTTCATTGCTTGACCTTCTTTAGTCGCATTGTCAGCGATTGGACGGTCAAAACCATAACCTACTGTGCTGATACGTGCTGGGTTAATACCGAATTGGTTCACTAACACGCCTTTAACTGCGTTTGCACGAGCTTCTGATAAACGTTGGTTGTATTTTGCACTTGAACGTTTAGAGTTTTTAGAAGCATGACCTTCAATCGCAGCAGTTGCATTTGGATATTCATTCATTTTTTCTGCAACTTTTTGGATTTCTGGTTTGTATTGGTCTTTGATGATAGTTTTATCATTGTCAAAGAATACACGCAATTCCATACGTAATTGGTCATCTGTTACCAATTGTTGTGGGCAGCCTTGTGCGTCAACAACGACATTTAATGGTGTGCCTGGACATTGGTCTAGGCTATCTACTACGCCGTCTTGGTCTTCGTCGCCTTCAGCTACGATAGTTGGTACAACTGGTGCAACTGGTACAACTGTTGGCTCAACAACAGCTGCTGCTGGTGCTAAGTGTCCACCTAGAACAACGTTCAAGCCAGCCAATGCCATGCCTTCCCACCAGTTGTTGTCAAAGTTATGGATAGCACGTGCTTCACCACGTAGGCTTAATGCATCGTTGATACGGTAGTAAGCACCTAGACCTAAGTTACCAATTGTATCTTTAGATTCTGCAACTTCAGTACCTGCTGCAACATTTTGACCGTTTGATTTAGTGTAAGCTTTTTTGTTTTTTACAGAGATATCAGACACACCCGCACCAACTAATACGTATGGTTTGAATGGGCTGTTAGTATAACCTGTGAAAGTTTCTGTACCAACGGTAACGTTACCTGAGTACATTTTTTGTTTTGCGTCAAAATCTAAACCAGCATTTTTTGAAACTTCATTTGCATAAGCGTCAGTATTTTTTTCGCCGTATTCAAGCTCTAATGCGATAGTTGGAGTTAACTCAATACCGATACCTGCACCTACATACAAATCGCTGTCTAATGCAACACCGTTACCACGACCACTAATTTTAGGGTCATTAGCTACTTGATTGCTTAGAACAGTTTGAGTACCAGCATCTAAAGTACCACGTTGTTTTTTAGCAGTGTCAGAGATATCGTTAGATACATGATAGCCCAACATTAATGGGGTTACAGTTACGCCAGCAGATGCAGTAGCAGCGGCACTAGCAGCTAGAATCGCAAGCGCGATTTTGTTATATACTTTCATAATTCCTCCAGAAGGATTTGTCTTTAAGTTACAAATGATAGTCTACCTATCGTAAGTGAGTGCAAACCCACCCTAAAACTTCAGTTGTTAATAGCTTAACGTTTTATCATTAAAATAACAACCATTTTTTTATTTTTTCGTCAAATTATTACAAAAAACCTTAAAATCTTTATGGTTTTTGTATAAATTTGATTAAAAAATGCACACCAATAATAGATAGACTATACCAGTTGTTGATATGGTGGAATTTTAATGCAAAAAGATTTTTTTTGCTAGTCATCTGTGATATTTTATCACGAGAAACTACAATTATTTTACATTTTTTTACGTTTTTATATTTTTTTGTGGAAAATTATGATTTTTTTTCTTATGATAGTGATGATTTTTTGCTTTGGAATTTTATTTTGAAAAAAACTTGTGGGTTTACTTTGATTGAGTTTTTGATAACGGTGTCAGTTGTTGGGATTGTCGCTGCGATTGCCGTGCCGAGCTTTGTAGAACAGCTCAAAAAAATGGAAGCCCAAAGCGTCAATAATATATTGCAAACTTTTTTGGTAAATGCCAAGCAAGATGCAATGATTTATCAAAATATCTTAACCATATGTGCCGCTGATGCCAATCGGGTCTGTGTTGCGAGAAATGGTGAATTTTTGTTAAGTTTTATTGATAAAAATGGCAATCATCGTTTTGATGATGGCGTGGATGCATTGCGTGAGTTTACAGCTGTGCCAAATCGTTATGGCAAGATACGCTTAAGTGTCGGTTTAAACAGGATTTATGTGGATTTTAAACCGCAGAATGGCAATCCGATTGGACATATGGGGCATATCAAATACTGCCCCAATGATTTAGAAACTCAAAATATGTTTAAAGTTACCTTTAGCAAACAGGTATGATTAAAACCAAAAAGCATAGCGAAGATGCGACAGGTTGTTAAGTTTTTCTTAATTATCAAAAGCATTTCTCATCGCTTTTACCGCATTGTCAAGCCCCATAAACACGCTATCGGCGATAATGGCATGACCGATATTCAGTTCGTGAATATCGTCAATTTCGGCAATCGGTGCGACATTTTCACGAGTTAAACCGTGTCCTGCATTTACCAGTAAACTTGGCTTTCTGTCTTTGGCGAGATTAACCGCTAATTTTATGCGTTGTAGCTCTTTATCAATTTTTGTGGTGTCTTTTTCTAGCCAATATTCAGCATATGCCCCTGTATGCAGTTCAATCGCATCTGCTCCAAGTTCAATGCTTTTTTCAATTTGGGCGATGTCTGGGTCAATAAATAGCGAAACTTGCGTGCCAACTTGGTGCAATTTTGCAATGGCATGAGCGATTTTTTCGCTATTGCCAATCACGTCAAGTCCGCCTTCGGTGGTGACTTCTTGGCGTTTTTCTGGTACTAGGCACACCCATTCTGGCTTAACATCACAGGCAATAGCGAGCATTTCTTCCGTTACTGCCATTTCTAGGTCATACGGGTTTTTTAAGGCTTTTTTTCATGGCGTACACGTCCGCATCTTTGATGTGTCTGCGGTCTTCTCGCAAATGTAGCGTAATGCCGTCCGCTCCTGCTTGCTCGCAAATCAACGCCCCTTGTACAGGGTCAGGGTAATCCACGCCACGAGCGTTTCGCAAAGTAGCGATATGGTCAATATTTACACCGAGTAAAGGTTTGTTTTTTATTCATGATTTTTCCTTTGTAAGCTATTGATATTTTATCATTTGTTGCCACAATTCACGGCTTTTGAGTGGTTGATAATTGAGTAAATTATCCAAAATATTACGATAAATTTTGGCAAAATCGGTTAATAATATCGGCGTTTTCGTTAAATTTTGGCAAAAAAACTCATCAAAAGTTTGCGGATTATCCAATAAATTTTGCCAAATTAACAAATTTTCACCCAAAATCGCATTTTTTTGCCTTTCATTGCTAAAACAAAAACCTTGTTCTAATTGATAGTGATAAAAACAGGTTTTTTCAATGGAATTTTGCAAGTTATCTTGTGAAAAATCAATGGCATAGCCAAGTTCATTTAACAATACCGTTTCAAAATGGCGTAAATAAAAATGCAATCTCCATTTGTCATTTTGATTGTCATCTTGAAATAATAATAAAATGGCGTTAATCGTTTGGGCGTATTGTTGCCAAAGGTTTGGCGTTGCGTCTTCTACGTTGGATACGCCAAAAATTTTTAACAAAAGTTCGTTAATATATAAACCTGCTAAATTGCTTTTGCCGTGATTTTTGCTAAAAATTTGTTGGTTATTTTGATAAATAATTTGGCTTTGGCTAAAGGTTTTTAGGCTGTTTTTGCCTGTGGCGAAAAGCTGAATTTGATAAAATAAGGGTAAGTTTTTTTTGCCAATGCCATGCACCAAGCCCAATTCTTGCGAAAAAAAGTAAATTAGGCTACGATTTTCGCCGTAAGGTTTTTGGTGAAGTACATAGCCTGTTAGGGGTTGATTTCGCAAATCAATAACCCAAACTTGTCAAAGCTCTATCATCATCGCTCCAGCCTTTTTTGACTTTTACCCAAAGCGTGAGCATGATTTTTTTACCAAACATTTTTTCCATATCAAGACGAGCATCCATACCAATTTGTTTGATTTTTTCGCCTTTATCGCCAATCACAATCACTTTTTGCCCTTGTCGCTCCACAAAAATAGTCGCATCAACGAACGTTACCGCTTTTCGCCATTTGCCTGTTTTTGGGTCTTGGTGGGCAGGTTCGTCCTTGTAAGTGTCAATTTGCACGGTCAAATCGTACGGAATTTCATCGCCTGACGTTCGCATGACTTTTTCACGGATAATTTCGCTCGCTAAAAACCGCTCAGAACGGTCGGTAATCTGCTCGCTATCATAAATCGGCTCGGCAATCGGCAAATATTTGCCAATCACTTTAACAAGTTCATCCAAATTATGCCCACGCAAGGCAGAAATCGGCACAATATCGGCAAATACGCCTGTATTGTGCAGTTTTTCTAACAATGGAAACAATTCGCCTTTTTGTTTTATCGTGTCGCTTTTGTTAATCACCGCAACGACAGGCACATCAAGGTTTTGGATTTTGGCGAACACCAACTCATCATCGCCCACCCATTTTAAACTGTCAATGACAAACAGCACCACGTCCACGTCCGCCAATGCTGAAGTAGCGGTTTGGTTCATACGCTCGTTAATCATTTTGACTTCTTTGCTGTGAATACCCGGTGTATCCACAAAAATCGCCTGCATTTCTTCATTGGTAAAAATACCCGTAATGCGGTGGCGAGTGGTCTGTGGTTTGCGAGATGTGATAGAGAGTTTTTGCCCCAAAACATGGTTCATCAAGGTAGATTTACCAACATTTGGGCGACCGACAATCGCCACATAGCCTGTGCGAAAGTCTTCGGCTCGCTGTGGTTCGTTTTCGCTTGGGTCAAAAAATTGGCTGATAATGTCGTTGTTTTGGTTGTCATTGTGGTTGTCGTTCATGGTTTTCTCAAAATTTGGATTTATTGTGCTTATTGTAGGCGAATTTGTTAAATTTTTCAGTAATTTTTTGACAAGTTAAAAATTTTATAAATTTCTGTATTGACAGAAATTTATAAAAAATGCAAAATATAGAAAATCTTAACACACTGGGGAAATTTATGAAACTCACACCAACGATGGAAAAATTCATTTTACATTGGGGCGAAATGGGCAACAAATGGGGCGTAAACCGCACCGTGTCGCAGATTCATGCGTTATTGTATTTGGTGGATAAACCGATGAATGCCGAAGAAATCACAGACACGCTTGGCGTGGCTCGCTCCAACGTGAGCAATAGTATCAAGGAATTGCAAAGCCTAAATTTGGTGCAAACCGTGCATATCATGGGCGACAGACGGGATTATTTTACCAGTGCCAGTAATGATGTGTGGGAGCTTGCCAAAGTGATTGTGGAACAGCGTTATCGCCGTGAGCTTGCCCCAACGGTGGATTTTTTGGCGAATTTGATTGATGACCCTGAGTTTGGAAATGAGAATGCTGATGTGCAAAAACGCATTAAAGATACGCATAATTTTGTAGATACGCTGACGACTTGGGCGAATGAAATGTTAAAACTTTCTACAACGACCCTTAATCGTATCTTAAAACTTGGGGCTACGATTCAAAAGTTTTTGAAATAAATGATGAATGAGAATTGATTATGACTGAAAAAACTGATTATCCTGTATTAAATACATTGTGGCAATTTAGCTTTTTCGGTGGTTTAACAAGTGCCATCATTTTAACTTTATTTAACCTAAATTCGACATAAGAAAAAA
>CAKMOY010000097.1 GCA_927911235.1 uncultured Moraxella sp. | reverse complement strand
ACCAAAGCCCAGTTATTTATGTTAAAGAAAAAATATCAGGTGTTTGATGATGCTTTAGCTTAATGAAATATTTTTAACTGGGTAAATCAAGCGTAAATCCGTCTCAGTTGGAATAAAGCCAAATCGTTGATAATAATCAGCCAAGGTTGGATTTTTGGCATCTATCACCACAAAACCTATGCCTGTATAAACTAATGTGTTTGATTTTCTTTAAGGCGTGAGATAACAAAAGCTTGGATATGCCTTTACCTTGATGAGCCATAGCCACGCCAATGCGACTGATTAAAATAGCACCGATTTGACGTGGATAGCCTTTTATGGCTAGGTCGCTATTATCAAGCGTGATATTCACAAGTGTGTAAAAACCCAAAATATCACGCTGATTTTCGGTTAAAACATGGGTTTTGGCAATGCTATTTTTGGCATGTTGGTTTGCCATGGTTTTTAAATAGTGGTTGATATCATCATTACCACAGTCAAAAGCCTGTTTATTATGGTTTTTATTCAAATGTTCAAATTGCATTAGGTCAAATCCGTGATGTTATCGGTCAGCTTCAGTAAGTCTAACATGGCTTTATTTGGCGATTGCTCTAATGCTTTATTGATGTTTTCTTTATCGGTTTGGCTTAACTGTAAAACAATTGCTTGTTGTGGTGCATAAGCCAACTGTAGGGCTTTTTCATAGGCACTTATTATCATAAAATTTTCAAGCGTTTGCCCTTGTTGTTCGGCTATGGTGCTAATGATGTGAGCTGTTTGTGGCGGTAAATCTAAAATCATTAAAAATCATCCTTGTTTTGGGTTATTTTATCTTAACGAAAAATACAGTTAAAAGCAACTGGAACAATTGCCAATCATCTCACCATGCCACGCTATGATAACCTATCTTAGCTTTTGGATAATGTATCATGTCGGTTTATAATTTTTTTAATTTGCAAAACGAAGACGGTGTCAGCATTCAAGACCGCCTTATGGCTGGTATGAGCCGTGAACAAATCCGTGAATTTCGCCAAAATGCAGTACGCCAAGCCCTAACTGGACGCTATGCCAGCACCCATAACGCACGCCATGATGAACTTGTCCAATCCATTCATTTAGGCGAACGCTTAACCGATAAAAGTTACAAAAGCTGATAAAAAACGCCAAAGCGAATGCAGGCATAGATAGCAATGCTTTATTAGATTTCACTTTAGGTAAAACCAAAGTAAACCTATCCTTACAAGACAATGCCCTATCCCCTGCCATTTTGCAATATTTTGTGGAAAATGTCAAAAAAGCGTCAAAGCACTTTACAGGCGGTATTTCACCGACACAGGTTATTAACCAATCTCGCCAAGTAGATATTAAACGAGCCAATGAGCAGATTTTTTTGGCAACCGTGTTTAAACGAAAAGGCAATGTGTTGTATTTTTTGACCAATGCAGGGCCTGAAAGCAAAAGCCAAAATCACACGGTAACGGTTGAATTGTTAGATATGCCCCAACTATTGATTGGACGCAAAAACTTGCCAACCTACCGAGAAATCAAAAATCTACTGGAGCATGGCAAAATCAAATTTGATTGCGACTGCGGACGGCATCAATACTGGTATCGTTATATTGCCAGTGTTGGCAAGTTTAATTTTGGGGCGTATGAGAACCGTTATCCTAGTACACGAAATCCCCAATTAACAGGGGTTGCGTGTAAGCACGTTTTACGAGTGATGCAAACGCTAACATCTGGTACAACGGTTGAAAAGATTAAACAGTATGTTAAACAGGACTTGAAAAAAGGGGACGGCAAACATCATTCACAGCGATTGAGCCGTGAGCAGATAACACGAGAAGCCGAGTTTCAAGCTGACCCTAGACGTGCTGAACACTATCGTAAAAAAATCGTGAAAAAAATACAAAAACAGTTAAAACTTGCCATGCAAACCTTAGAACCCATGCCAACACAACAACAATATCAAGTTATGCGACAAATGCAAGCGGTCGGCATTCAGTTTAGCCCTGAGCAACAGCGAGCCTTTGAAAATTATCAGCGTGGGCAAGTACCGTTTAGAAATGGGAGAAAATAACGATGAGTATCAGACAAGAACCACATTTAGTCGCAAACGGCAGACGGATTGCCAGCCGTTCTATCGTATTACAAAGTTTGCAATCTATCCCTGCTTATGCCTTTAAACGTGTGATTGTACCGATTACCGACAGTTTTTTTGACAATCGCACTGATGAAACATGGGCAGGGCTAGGCGTTGCCAGTAACGCAGATGAACACGCCTTTGACTATGAGCCGTTGGGCTTTGCCATGATGACGATTGAGCAGTTTATCGGTGGTGCAATTTTGGATAATGATTTGGCGATTACCACTGATGAAGTGATGATTGCAGGGCAGATTGAACCATTTAACCCAAATCTAAAAGGGCGTGAACGCTTAATGCAAATGCCAGACTGGAAACCTAAAAAAGGCGACTTGTTTTGTGCCTTGCTCGCTAAAGATGATTATCTGTATTTTGAATGTGTTGGGCGAACTGGTTCAAGTATTATGTCGGACTTTGGGGCAAAATATGTGTTTAATCAAAAGTTTAATCTGGACTTTTTGCCTATATTTGATGAAAGCAAATTAAAAGATGTGAAAGCCTTAGACTAAGAATTATTGATAATCTAAAAAACGGACACGCCAAAATCACCTATTTGTAAGGTTTTATCATGTGATTACCTTTAGTTAAATAGGAAATTGATATGACATACAGTACCAAAGATGCTCAGGCATTTGCCACAGCAGCCGCCGAACAAGTCCGTAAAACCCAAGCGTTTTTAACCGACTTTAGCCAAAAACGCAAAGAACAAAGTGCATTACAAGCCTTTGACAGCCTTGTCAAACAGCACCCTATGGGTGAAGCAGTCGGTGAACACCGTTTGCCAGACCCATTAAAAAAACTGCTTAATAGCAAAGTGATTAAAACCGCCGATGCCTTTTTACAAAACACCGATACAGGTTTTGATAATTTATCCGCTGACAAGCAAGAAAAACTTAGCCATGTTATCGGCTCACAAGCAATTTTTGACGGTATTGAGCTGGGCATGGCGGAATATGCCAAACGTAATGGCGGTGATACCGCACCTGCCCATGTGATTTTGGACGCTCTGTACCGAGCAGTGAATAGCTGTACTGAACATTCTGAAGACCCAAAAGTTCAACAAATGTTAGATAGCCTATCATTTGACCACCATGAAGCATTATCGGTTGTACCTGCTCAGATTACGGTAACGATTTTTACCGCCATTGCCAACAGTTTGCCAATCGTAGCCCAACTGCCAAACCCAACAGGCTCAAATGAAGTGCCGTTAGTCTATGGTCGCAGTGTTACCAATATGCGTATGGGGGCGATGAAAAAAGGCGAATATATTGACGGTGATAAGGCAGGTATGCCCTACCTTGAAAACCGCCATACCTTGCAAATGGAAAAAGCAGGGACAACGTTTAGCGTTGATGTTCATGTTGGTTATAACAAGGTGGTCAATGCCAATCATTCTATCGGCTTTAAACCTGATACCAGCACCATTAAAGCCCCATTTTTGGGCGGGCGTGTCAAAATCATGGTAAAAGGCGTAGAAGTTGCCAATGACCATTACCGCAGTCATGCCACGCATGGCGGTACGACCAAGTTAAATCCGATTGGTGATAAACCAATTACGATTGACGGCAAACAATACCTTGTCCAAACTGGTACAGCTGACCTTGATAATCATAAAGTTACGGTTACCTTTGATGGCTCTTACACCGAACCACAAGATACCGAAGTTCATGTGCAGGTGATTTTTGATTATGAGCGTAAAGATGCCAATGGACGTGGTTATATCTTAGACGCACCAGGTCTAGATATGACTTTTAGCACCGCCAGTGTGTATGCAAGCCCTATGCGTGCTAAAGCAACTGCAACCATTGATGCCGTTACCCAAATGCGTAATGAGCTAAAATTGGATTGGCATAGTGCGGTAGTTGCCATTATTCAAAATAAATATTTCCTTGAACAAAATGCCCGTCTATTGCGTGAACAGGTGTTGTCAAGTCTGCAACAATCTGGTCGTACCATTACCTTTGATGCTCAAAAAACAGGCGTGCAATATACCAACTTCTTTGATGTATTTTCGGCAATTCGCACCAAAATCACCCAATCTCGTGCCAAGTTGTCTCAAGAATTAAACTTCCCAGTTGGGGCGGTGGATATTTTTGTCGGTGAACAAGGTGCAAATGTGTTTACATCACTGCCTGCGACTGAATGGACGGCTACCAATGTCAGCTATGGCGATAATTCTAGTATTTATCGTATTGGTGCTTTAAAAGACGGTACACACGTTTATTATGTGCCTAGTAGTTTAGGTTGGCTTGATGAAGCAGGTGCTACCACCACCGCAACGGCTTTGTTGTTGCCACGCCCAAGTACGCCAAGCCATTCGCCGTTTGTGGGTCATACTGCTGTTTCGCCGATGGTATTGCCAATGAACTATGGTGCTCCAGAGTTTGAAGAAAAAGTCTCTGTATATGCTCGCATGGGGGCTGACCGCAATCCAAATCCGATGTTTAACAATCAGGGTATTTTAATTCAAATGATTAATTTACCAAGTATTTAATAAGCAGTAATAATCCAATACCTATCGTTATTTGACGGTAGGTGTTTTAAAAAAGGGGAAATTTTATGGCAAAAACAACAAGACGCAAAACAACTGAAGCACCAGATACAACAACCATTGAAAACGATGTCTCTAATACTGACGTGTTGGACAATCAAGATGTCAACATCACGCAAGATAACGATGTTACTGATACTGACGATGTTACAGAAAATCACGCTGATGATGAAATCCAAACTGACAACACGCCTGTTGAAGCGATTAAAGAACCTGCAAGCCTTGCAACAGAAGAAAGTGAGATTAATTCGGCAATCAATGACGTAACAACGATTGAACCTAAAAACACAATCACTGTTATCAATAATGCAAGCCGTGATTTTCTTGAGCCTGCTACTCGCACCTTGTTAAAAAGTGGTGAGATGACCGAAATTGTTTTAACCGTTAGTAAAGAGCGTATTGTCGGTAATTTAAAGCAGTTAAATTATTTGCATGGTAACTGCCTTGTGATTGGGGGTGATTTATGATCGAATCAAAAATTTTGGGCGAAGCGGTCGGCATTCAGTACCAAGGTGAAAAAGATTTATCAGAAACCGCCAATCCAAGTAGGCTGACAAAAGCGACCATTGTAGGGCGTTTTAAACGTGGCATTATGGGTCGTCCATTTAAAGTTACTCGTGATAATTATCAAGCACTTTTGGGGTTTGATAGTAGTAATGCGGATTATCTAGCGGTGGAAGATGCTTTTGCTCGTAGGATTACGGAATTGACGGTTATGCGGATTGGTAAACCTGTGGGAAAGTAGTTGCCCCTGATGATAATAAGGGGTCTAATAATACCAATACCAGAAAACCGAGCTATATCACTTTAACAGGAACACCATAATGTACGCACTTAAATACAAAATTAATGACGGTGAATATCAAGTTATTCATTCGTCATATCTACCAAAAAATGCGGAAGCAAATACATGTTTAGCATATATATTAAATACCATTGGATTGACAACAGACGGTAATTATGCAGTTTCACCTTTTTTTGTCCTTCAAGGTGATTTAGATGGTGCAAAATTAACTGCAATTAAAGGCATACAATCAAACACCTTGTCTAGTATACAAAAACGCAATCTGGGTGAACGCTTGCTCAATGGTGAAAATACCATTACATTTGAAAAAATGACCCAAACTGAGTTAACAGACGTAAAGGCAAATACTGATTTATTCACTTGGTTAAAACAATGTGTGGGCAGTACCACGCCACCAGAAGGGTATGATTTGCCAATTGTTACTGAAACAACAATTAAATGTTTTGGTCTTGCGATAATCAAACCTATTACCAATCCAGTCGTAACAATACATTTTACTCTTAATGGGTCTAATTACGATGAACAAGGGAATTACTCTACTTATGCAGTCGCCCAAGCATATTTTGCTGAAGGCTATGAATATCTAAAAGTTAATGGCGTAGATTTGTTGAGTACTGGTTTGGGCTACGGTATTAGTGGTGTGGAAATTATAGCAGATAGTGGTGGTGATGTATCTTTCGCAACTCGTGAAGCTACGCCTATTAATGTTGAAGCTAAATTTAATCAAGCTATTTCCCAATACGAAATGCAACTTGTTGGTGGTAATGCAACTATCCGAGAAGATAAGAGTGTTGTTTTTACATTGCTGGCAAGTTAATAATGAAATTAAGTTACTGCACCACTTGTAAAGATAGGGTATGGCAGTTAGAACAAACGTTGCCACACAATACCCATTATTTACAATCAGATGTGGTGGATTTAATTATTATTGCTTTTAACGACACCACCGTAAAGCCTTTTTTACAAAAACATTATGCTGACTATCTAAACGATGGTCGCATAAAATTGATTGAGCATTTTGAAAATATTATATTTGCTGATGGTAGTGATTGGTCATGTGGTTATGTTAAAGATATTGCTCATCGTAATGCTATAGGTGATGTATTGTTTAATCTTGATGCTGATAATTTCATTGATGATGAATTACATGAATTATTATTAAATCTAAAACCAAATGAAATTGTTATAACTAAACAAACTGAATGGTTGCCAGACGGCAGAAGCGGAAGAATTGGTATACATAAATCCATATACGGAAAAATCCGCTATCAAGATAAAGGTAGGTCTGACGATGGTGATTTTATTATACAAGCTATTTTATCCAAACTAAAAATCAAACAGATAGCTTGTAAATACAAACCAGTATCAATAATCGGAACATCAAAAAACACCCTGTAATGACAATGCCATAATAAGCCTATCTTAACAACGATAGGCTTATTTTTATGGAAAAGCAAACCCTATACCTTGCCTTAACCAAGCAAGGCTTTACCCTAAGCTATACAGACACACCAGATGCCTTAGCCGTTGTCGCTATGCTTGGTGATTATGTGTTTGACAACAACTGTCAAATGACCGTAAAAGTCACCGATAGCAAAGAATCAGCTACGCCTGATGACCCATTAAACCACCTTGTTTTTTCGCTTGTGATTAGCGATAAAGTGGATAATAAACAAATTACTAGTCTGACAGGTCGGTTGTATGTTGGCGGTGGCATTGAAGCATTGGAGCAGAATTTTCCGCAAAAGTTCAGTTATATCAGCAGAAAATTGGATTTTTATGGGGCAATGGATAGCGAAAATGACTTTTTTGATGTGGTAGAAACTCGCTACAACAAAGAACAGGCAACGCAAATCATCGCAAAACTCAAAGAATTTGGCGTTTTTAATACTTTATCGGATTATCGTATTCATCAAAAAGTGTTAGCAATCCCAAAAACAGCCAATGATGTGGACTTAACCGCTGAGCAAGTGCGTACCATTTTGGCAAAATCTGACAAGCCCAACTACTTTGCTTTAGCAAATGTGGATGATTTGGCAATGCTTGAATCGGTTGTAGCGGTTATGGACAAGTTTAATAATCATTTGTTTGTTGATTTGGGTAGTATTACCGATTGGCGTCAAATTGTTGCCTTGCAACAAAGTTTGGCATTAAAAGACCACCGCATTCGCTTTTTATGGAATCCAAATATTTCACGCCCAAATGGGGCTACCAGTATTTTGACTCGCAAAAAATGGCGACCTTGCGTGGGGGATTATCTGGCAAAACATTTGCTTAGAAATGCCATGACAAACAACCAAGGCATTCCGCCTATCCACATTCCTGTGGCAGGGTATCATTTTCCTGTGGAATTTAAGGATATGCGACAAATGGCAGGCGTGGTGCTTGATGAAGAAGCTCAAAATGCGTTGGCGGACGCTCAGGTGATTGTTGTGCTAAACGAAACCTATCAAAATGAAAGTCGCTGGATTTATGGTGATGTTTTGACTCAGCGTGATAGCGATACCAGTGCATTACGATTAGCCAATGCGTCCGAAATTGCCACCTTTACCGCAAACGGTGTCATTGACATTATCAAAAAACATATGCTCACTCGTATGAGTGCCTTTTTGCAAAATGCGTATGATGATTGCGAAAAGTTTTTAAATGCGTGTGTTAGTGCAGGCTTGCTAGTACCGTCTGAACAGTTAGGCGGTCAATACTATGCCCTATCTATTACACCTAGAGCAGATAATCCATTTGAAAAGGTAGATGTCAAGTTTGCTCGCCGTCCTGAAGGTGCGGTACGTCAAGCGTACCTTGAAACCACAATTAACAAGTAATTTTTAATAGACCTCTTTCCAAACTAACCCAA